>JAEWKG010000207.1 GCA_023386135.1 Pseudomonadota bacterium
GCCTTGTTCATCGCGTTCTTCGCCTCGGGCCGGTTGATGGTGACGATCAGCACGCCGTCACGGACTTCGGTCAGCAGTTCCTCGCTCACAGCGACTCTCCCATTTCGCTTTGCAACTTGTCTTGTGCAGCTTGTCGGCACGGTTTACGTTTCCGTCAACCTGATTCCCGAACGAGAGGATTTTCCGATGCCCGAAGCCTACATCATCGACGCGGTGCGCACCCCCCGGGGCATCGGCAAGCCGGGCAAGGGTGCATTGTCGCACCTTCACCCGCAGCACCTCGCCGCGACGGTGCTGACGGCGATCAAGGAGCGCAATCAGCTCGACACTGCGACGGTCGATGACATCGTGTGGTCGACCAGCAGCCAGAATGGCAAGCAGGGCGGCGATCTCGGCCGCATGGCCGCGCTCTCAGCGGGTTACGACGTCAAGGCGAGCGGCACCACGCTCGACCGCTTCTGCGGCGGCGGCATCTCCTCGGTAAACTTCGCGGCCGCGTCTGTGATGTCGGGCATGGAAGACTGCGTCATCGCCGGCGGGACCGAGATGATGAGCTACACCGCCGCGCACGCCGCCGAGCAGGCCAACGCCGGCCTGCCGCCGCGCTTGATGGGCTCGGGCCATGAGGCGCTCGACGAGCTGCACCCGCAATCGCACCAGGGCGTATGCGGCGACGCCATCGCCACCATCGAAGGCATCGACCGCAAGGCGCTCGACGACCTGGCGCTGGTCAGCCAGCAGCGCGCCGACCGCGCGATCAAGGAGGGGCGCTTCGACAAGAGCGTGGTGCCGGTGAAGAACCCCGACGGCTCGATCGCGCTCGACCGCGAGGAGTTCCCTCGCCCCGAGACGACCGCCGAGGGCCTCGCCGCGCTCAACCCCAGCTTCTCGAAGATCGCCGACTTCGACATCGGCGGAACCACCTTCCGCAAGCAGATCAACCGCCGCTATCCCGACCTCGAGATCCAGCACTTCCACCACGCCGGCAACAGCTCGGGCGTGGTCGACGGCGCCGCGGCGCTGCTGATCACCAGCCCCGAATACGCGCAGAAGAACGGCCTCAAGCCGCGCGCGCGCATCGTCGCCTACGCCAACCAGGGCGATGACCCGACGCTGATGCTCAACGCCCCGGTCCCGGCGGCGAAGAAGGTGCTCGAGAAGGCCGGCCTCAAGAAGGACGACATCGACGTGTGGGAGATCAACGAGGCATTCTCGGTGGTCGCCGAGAAGTTCATCCGCGACCTCGATCTCGACCGTGAGAAGGTCAACATCAACGGCGGTGCGATGGCGCTGGGCCACCCGATCGGCGCGACCGGCTCGATCCTCGTCGGCACCGCCTTGGACGAGCTCGAGCGTTCGGGCGGGCGCTACGGCCTCATCACCATGTGCGCCGCGGGCGGCATGGCCCCGGCGGTGATCATCGAGCGCATCGACGGCTGACGGCGGTGAGCACCCGCCACCTCGTCGACGCGGACATCGCGCCGCTGCTCGACCTGATCCCGCCGACCGACTGGTCGACGCCGATCACCGAGCTGCGTGCGATGTCGCGCTGGGAACTGCCGCCGCCGGCGATCGAGCCGGAGGTGCGGACGATCGACGGACCGAACGGCCCGGTCGAGGTGTACCTGTTCGTTCCGACCGAGCGGCGGGGCGGCGGCGCGGTGCTGCATATCCACGGCGGCGGGATGATCATGGGCTCGGTGGCGACGTTCCAGGCCGGCCCCGCGGGGCTGGCACAGAACCTCGGCGTGCCGGTCGCCTCGGTCGAGTACCGGCTGGCGCCCGAGCATCCGTTCCCCGCCCCGCAGGAGGACTGCTACGCCGCGCTGCAATGGCTGGCCGGTGAGGCGGAAGCCCTCGGCATCGACGCAGCGAAGCTCGTCGTCGCCGGCGAGAGCGCGGGCGGCGGCCTCGCTGCGGCGGTAGCCCTGATGGCACGCGATCGCGGCGGGCCCGTGCTCGCCGGACAGGTGCTGACCTACCCCATGCTCGATCACCGCACCGGCGGTCCTGACTGTCAGTGGAAGAACTCCGGGGTCGGCGAATTCGTCTGGACGCCCGAGGGCAATCGCATCGGCTGGGGCGCGCTCAAGGGCAACTACGCGGCGGACGACGAGCGCAAAGGATGGTTCTCGCCCGCGCTGGCTGAAGACCTCAGCGGCCTACCTGCGACGTGGATTGGCACCGGCAGCCTCGACCTCTTCTTCGACGAGGACCTCGACTACGCGCGCCGCCTGGCTGCCGCCAAAGTTCCGGTCGAGCTGCACAGTTATCCGGGCGCAGTGCACGGGTTCAACATGGTCGCCGAAGCCGGCATTACCAAGCAGTTCAACGCCGACATGCTCGGCGCGCTGTCACGCATGGTCGCCTGAACGCGCCATCCGGGCGCGCCGGACTCGACATCGGGCCTCTCCGCTGCTATCTAGTTTCACAAGAAACTAATACGCGGAGACCCTGACATGGCCGACTTGTTCGAGAACCCCGTTGGCCTCGACGGCTTCGAATTCGTCGAGTTCTGCGCGCCCGAGAAGGGCATGCTCGAACCGGTGTTCGAGAGCATGGGCTTTGCGCACGTCGCCAACCACCGCTCGAAGGACGTCCAGCTGTGGCGCCAGGGCGGAATCAACCTGATCGCCAACTACGAGCCCAAGAGCGCCGCGTGGTTCTTCGCCCGGGAGCACGGCCCCAGCGCGTGCGGCATGGGATTCCGCGTCAAGGACGCGCGCAAGGCCTACACGCTGCTCCTCGAGAAAGGCGCCGAGCCGGTCCAGGTCGAAACCGGGCCGATGGAGCTGCACATCCCCGCGATCCGCGGCATCGGCGGCGCGATCGTCTACCTGGTCGACCGCTACGACGGGAAGACCGGCGACGACGATCTGACCATCTACGACATCGACTTCGAGTACCTGCCCGGAGTCGAGCGGCGTCCCGAGGGCGCGGGCTTCAGCCACATCGATCACCTGACCCACAACGTCTACGGCGGGCGGATGAAGTTCTGGGCGGACTACTACGAGACGCTCTTCAATTTCCGCGAGATCCGCTACTTCGACATCAAGGGCGAGTACACCGGCCTTACTTCCAAGGCGCTGACCGCGCCCGACGGCAAGATCCGCATCCCGCTCAACGAGGAAGGCGAAGGCGGCAAGGGCCAGATCGAGGAATTCCTGCGCGAATTCAACGGTGAGGGCATCCAGCACATCGCGCTTATCTGCGATGACCTCGTGCCCGCGTGGGACAAGCTCAAGGACTACGGCGTGCCGTTCATGACCGCACCGCCCGAAACCTACTACAAGATGCTCGACGAGCGCCTGCCCGGCCACGGCGAGGACGCCGGCGCGCTCAAGACCCGCGGCATCCTGCTCGACGGCACGACCGAAGGCGGTTCGCCCCGCCTGCTGCTGCAGATTTTCGCGCAGGCGCAGGTCGGCCCGGTGTTCTTCGAGTTCATCCAGCGCAAGGGCGACGAAGGCTTCGGCGAAGGCAACTTCAAGGCGCTTTTCGAGAGCATGGAGCGCGACCAGATCGAGCGCGGCGTGCTGCAGGTCGAGGAGCCGGCGGAATGAGCGAGAACCCCGTAAGGCTCGGCGGCATCCACCACGCGGCCTACCGCTGCAAGGACGCCAAGGAGACGGTCGAATGGTACGGCCGCGTGCTCGGCATGGACTACACCACCGCCTTTGCCGAGGACCACGTCCCCTCGACCGGCGAGTACGATCCCTACATGCACGTGTTCCTCGACGCGGGTAACGGCAACGTGCTCGCGTTTTTCGAACTGCCCAACCAGAAGGACATGGGCCGCGACGAGAACACCCCCGCGTGGGTCCAGCACCTGGCGTTCAAGGTCGGTAGCGAGGAAGAACTGCTCGCCGCGAAGGCGCATGTCGAGGCGCAGGGCATCGACGTGCTCGGGCCCACCCACCACGGCATCTTCAAGTCGATCTACTTTTTCGATCCCAACGGCCACCGGGTCGAACTCGCCGCCGATATCGGCACCGACGAACAGTACGCCGAACTGAAGCGCGTCGCGCCGATGATGCTCGACGAATGGAGCCTGACCAAGAAGGCCCCGCGCCACGCCGACTGGCTCCATAAGCTGGCCCGCGAGGAGCACGCGAAGAGCTAAATCCTCCCCGGACTGGGGACCGCGACGCGAAGCGGCGGGGTGGAGGGGCACCCGCCGTGTCGCGCGACCTCGCCAGTGCCCCTCCACCATGCTGCGCATGGTCCCCCTCCCCGTCCCGGGGAGGATCACCGTTACCGCTCTGTTTACCCCTCGCCGCTAGAGCGGGGGCATGCGCGGCGAGAACAAACCGGAAGTCTGTGTCATCGGCCTCGGCTACATCGGCCTGCCGACCGCGGCGATCATCGCCCGCGCCAACTGCCGGGTGACCGGGATCGACGTGTCGCAGGCCGTGGTCGACACCATCAATCGCGGCGAAATCCATATCGAGGAGGTCGATCTCGACGGCCTCGTGCAGGGCGTCGTCCAGCGCGGGATGCTGACCGCTTCTTGCCAGATCGTGCCTGCGGACGTGTTCGTGATCGCGGTACCGACCCCGTTCGAGAAGGACGGCCAGCACACCCCCGACGTCAGCTACGTGATCGCCGCCGCCACCAGCCTCGCCGCGGTGCTCAAGAAGGGCGATTGCGTGATCCTCGAATCGACTTCGCCGGTCGGTACCACCGAGGCGCTGCGCGACCGGCTGGCGGCGCTGCGGCCCGACCTCAAGATGCCGGGGCTGACCAGCGAGACGCCCGACGTCGCGATCGCCTATTGCCCCGAGCGCGTGCTGCCCGGCCGCATCCTCGAGGAACTGACCCACAACGACCGCTCGATCGGCGGCATCACCCCGCGTTGCGCGCGCAAGGCGCTGGCGTTCTACAAGCTGTTCGTGCGCGGCACCTGCGTCACCACCGATGCCCGCAGCGCCGAGATGACCAAGCTGGTCGAGAACGCCTACCGCGACGTGAACATCGCCTTCGCCAACGAGCTTTCGATGATCGCGGACCGCATGGGCCTCGACGTGTGGGAGGTGATCCGCCTCGCCAACCGGCACCCACGGGTGAACATTCTCCAGCCCGGCCCCGGCGTCGGCGGCCACTGCATCGCGGTCGACCCCTGGTTCATCGTCAGCAGCGCGCCGGAGGAAGCCAAGGTCATCCGGACCGCGCGCGAAGTCAACGACGCCAAGATGCATCACGTGCTGGCCAAGGCGACCGCGCTGATCGAGGCCAATCAGGGCGTGCCGGTTGGGTGCCTCGGCCTCGCATTCAAGGCCAACATCGACGACTTCCGCGAAAGCCCCGCCCGGTTCGTCGCCGCCAGCCTGGCGCGCAGGTTCGGCGAGCGGGTGCGCATCGTCGAACCGTACGCCGCCGAGTTGCCGATCGAATTCACCGGCACCGGCGCGGCGCTGGTCGACATCGACACCGCGCTCGAGACCTGCGGGATGCTGATCGTGCTGGTGGACCACGACGTGTTCCGCGTCGTGCCGGCCGAGGAGCGCAATGGCGCGGTAGTCTACGACACCCGCGGCATCTGGCCCGACGCCGCGCGCGCGCCGTCGCCGCCGCAAATCCGCCTCGCCAGCTAGCCGATTGCCACCGCCCTTTCGGGCGGTTACCGCGCTCGCCGGATCATCGGGGGCCGCGCTTGAACGTCGTCATCTTCGGGCTGGGCTACGTCGGCAGCACTGCCGCCGGCTGCATCGCCAGCCAGCGCCACCGCGTCATCGGCATCGACGTCACCCAGGCCAAGATAGACGCGATCAACGCGGGCCGCTCGCCGGTGCACGAGCCCGGTCTCGACGAGCTCATTTCCACGACCCGCGCCGAAGGACGGTTGGAAGCGCGGCTGGAGATCGGCGACGCACTCGATGACGCCGACCTCGCCATCGTCTGCGTCGGCACCCCGAGCGGGGGCGACGGCGCCCACAACATGGGCTTCATCGCGCAGGTCACCCGCGACATCGCCGCGGCGCTGCAGCCCGACCGCGCCAGGCCGCTGACTGTGGTCTACCGCTCCACGATGCGCCCGGGGACGACCGAGCAGCTCATCCTGCCGATTTTCCGCGCCGCGCTCGGCGAGCGTACCGACGAAGTCATCGAACTCGTCTACAACCCCGAGTTCCTGCGCGAGGCGAGCGCGATCGCCGACTACTTCGCGCCGCCGAAGATCGTTGTCGGCACGCTCGGCGGCCGGCCCTCGCCGACGATGGATTTGCTCCATGAAGGCATCGACGCGCCGACCTTCCATGTCGGCATCCGCGAGGCCGAGGTGACCAAGTTCGTCGACAATACCAGTCGCTCCTCTCGTTCCCGCTCCGCAATCAGGCGATGTTGTGCGTCGCGGCGTTGGCGGCGGTGCTGCTGGCGCGGTCGCCCGTTGCCGCTCCGCCGTTGCCGGATGGGGACGGACCGCGATGATCTGCTGGCTGTGGCGCGTCCTGCTCGCCTTGCTCGCGGTCGTCGCGGTGGGCGCGGAGCTCGACCATGCCAGCGGCACCAGGCCGCAGCTTGCGATCGTGGTGCCTGAAGTGTTCCGCAGCACCGCGCAGGCGACGATCGCGAACCTGGCGCTTACCGGCAAGGACAGCGCGACGGCGCGGGCCGAAGCACGGCGGCTGGTGCGGCGCAGACCAATGCCGGCGGAACACTTGTTCACGCTCGCGGTGGCGGACTTGCGCGACAAACGTCCGCACGCCTTCACGAGCGACTTTCGCACCGCTTCAACCCGCGGCTGGCGCTATGCACCGCTGCAGGTGGCGGCCGCCCAAGGCGCTCTGCAGAACGGCGACTTGGCGGGCGCGGCCAATCGGATCGCTGCGCTATGGGCCTCGGCCATGGAAAATCCCTCGACGGCGCCGCTGACCACCGCGCTTTTAGCCAAGCCGGGCGGACCGGAGGCGTTCGCTGTCCCGCTGTCGCAAACGCATGTCTGGTCAAGCAACTTCCTGGCCAGCGCAGCCGCCCTCGTGTCGCCGCCCGCGCTGGTCCGCACTGTGGAATCAGCCCAGCGGCGGGGCGCGAAATTTGATTGCGATGCGATCGAACACCTGAACGAACAGCTGGCGCAAAAAGCAGCCGGATCGCCGACGCTTCCCTGCCGCTGAGGCTAGCCCTCGGCGGAACCGCGGCAGATCGTCTCGAACCCCGCCGCCATGAACCGCGCAAGGCGCTGCTTGACCGCGCCGAAATCGTCCGACTTGCACAGCCCGCCCGACAGCTTGTCGATCCGCCCTGTTCGCGCGAGGCTGAGCATCAGCGCGCCGGTGACGAAGTGATAGCCCCAGAAAATGTCTTCTTCGGCGCAGTCGGGCAGCGCCTTCTTCAACAGGCCGATCAGGCGCAGCACGACGGGATCGAAATGCTGGTCCATCAGGTCCGCGCCCCAAGCGGGCGTGTTGGAGACCTGCGCGCCGAGCTTGGCGTAATTGCGCCAGCCCTCCCCGCCTTCGATGTAGGTATCGAAATCGGTATCGAGGAAGGCGTGCAGCGCGCCTTCGACGGTCGGCTTGCCTCCGCACGCCGCCTCGTATTCGTCGAGCGCCTTCATGCGCCGCTCGCTCGTCACCACTGCGCGGCGGGCGAACACCGCGTCGAACAGTGCCTTCTTGTCGCTGAAGTAGTAGTTCAGGAGCGTGTGATGGACGCCGACCTGCTTGGCGACGTCCTTCAGTGTGACCCCGTGCAGGCCGTGCTGGGAAAACAGCTCTTCGGCAGCATCATAGATCTGCTCCATCGTCTCGGCACGCTGTTCGGCCTTGCGCGAGCGGCGGACGGGCTTTTTGGCTTCGGTCACGCGCCAGCAATCCCCGCCCGCGATGCGAGCGTCAAGGCGTTACCGTCGCAAGCATCAAATTAATTCTCACGCTAGTGAGCGTCCGATTGACACGTCCAGGGCGCACAGTCAGGATGGGCGCGCTCCGACCAGAGAGCGCGGGAGAAGTCATGGAAGCGCACCTACCAGGCGTCGCACCGGTTGCGGAAATGCGGCCGAAGGGCATTCGGGGCCGGCCCAATGTCGTCTTGGCGATGCTGACGTTCGTCTACGTCATCAACTTCCTCGACCGTCAATTGCTCAGCATCCTGGCCAAGCCGATCCAGGACACGCTCCACGTGACCGACGGCCAGCTCGGCAAGATCGGCGGGCTCTACTTCGCGATGTTCTACTGCTTTATCGCCATCCCGGTGGCGTGGCTGGCGGACCGCACCAATCGCGTCGCGGTGTTGAGCGTCGCCTGCGGTATCTGGAGCGCGGCAACGGCGGCGTGCGGCCTGGCGCAGACCTATCCGCAACTCGTGATCGCGCGCATGACCGTGGGCTTCGGAGAGGCCGGCGGCGTTCCGCCTTCTTACGCCTTGATCACGGACACGTTCGGGCCCGGACGGCGAGGGTTTGCGTTCGGCATCTATAACCTCGGCCCTCCTATGGGTGCTGCGCTCGGCATCGCGCTGGGTGCTTCGATCGCTGCGGCGTTCGACTGGCGGCACGCATTCATGGCGATCGGGGCGATCGGCATCGTCGCGGCCATCGCGCTCCCCCTCCTGATCGCGGAACCGGCACGCGGTGGAACTGACGGTCACGCTCAGCCGGTATCGGAGAAGGCGCCATTCTGGGCGACCGTGCGCACCTTCTTTGGAAACCCCACCTTGACCCTCACCGCGTTCGGCACTGGTGCGACCCAGTTCGTCACCTACGGCCTGGGCAACTTCGCGGTGCTGTTCCTGATGCGCGAGAAGGGAATGACGCTGGAGGAGGTGGCCGTCTGGTACGCGCTGGTAGTCATCTTCGGGATGGGCGGCGGCATGCTGGTCTCGGGCCGGATCATCGACAAGATGACCGCGCGGTCGCGCCGCTATTTCGCCTCGCTCCCCGCCGGCTCCTTGGCGATCTCGATGCCGTTTTACGTCGCATTCCTGTGGGTGCCGGAGTGGCCGCTCGCGCTGGTGCTGCTGACGATCGTCAACTTCTTCAATTACTTCTACCTCTCCTGCGCGGTCACGCTGACGCAGGAGGAATCGGCGCCGAACCAGCGCGTGCTGGCGGGCGCGCTGCTGCTGCTGGTGGCGAATTTCATCGGCCTCGGCCTCGGCCCGACCTGGGTGGGTGCGGCGAGCGACTGGCTCGCGGCACGTGGCCACGCCAACTCGCTCCAGCTTGCGCTGTACACGCTGGCGCCGTTCTACCTCATCGCCATCGGATTGTTCCTGGCCCTGGCCAAGCGGCTGCGCAGATTGGAATCCGATCGGCAGGGAATTTCCCAATGAAGAGCGCGTTCGCCGCGATCGCGCTCGTCGCCGCCGCGCCTGCGCTAGCCAAAGAGCCCGCCGTCGATACCCCCGCAGGCACCGTGCGCGGAACCAAGGACGGCGGGGTCGGCGTATTCAAGGGCATCCCGTACGCCCAGCCTCCGGTCGGCGACCTGCGCTGGAAGGCGCCGGTCGCGTTGGCGCGTTGGGACGGGGTGCGCGACGCGGCCGCCTTCGGCCCAGCTTGCGTACAGCCGCAAGGGGGCCCGCCGACGGTGTACTCCTCCGCGACCAAGATGCCGGTGAGCGAGGACTGCCTCACCCTCAACGTCTGGCAGCCGGCCAAGGCGAGGAAAGCGCCGGTGCTGGTATGGATTCACGGCGGCGCGCTGGTCGGCGGGTCGAGCCGCGAGCCGATGTACGACGGGCGCCGTATGGCGGAGCGCGGGGTGGTCGTGGTGTCGATCAACTACCGCCTCGGCGTGCTTGGCTGGCTGGCGCACCCGGCGTTAAGCGCAGAAAGTGCCGATGGCGTATCGGGCAACTACGGCCTGCTCGATCAGATTGCCGCGCTCGAGTGGGTCAAGGCCAACATAGCGGCGTTCGGCGGCGATCCGGCCAACGTAACCATCGCGGGCGAATCCGCCGGCGGCCTCAGCGTCATGTACCTCATGGCCTCGCCCGCGGCGCGCGGGCTGTTCGGCAAGGCCATCGCCCAGAGCGCCTACATGATCTCCACGCCCGAATTGAAGAAGGCCGCTTTCGGCGTTCCGGCAGCGGAGGAAATCGGCAAATTCGTCGCCAGCGGCCTGCAGGCACCCGACCTCGCCGCCTTGCGCAAGCTCGACGCGCAGGAGCTGACCGACAAGGCTGCCAAGCTCGGCTACGCGCCGTTCGGGACAGTCGACGGCAAAGTCCTGCCCCGCCAGTTGGTCGACACATTCGATGCCGGCGAACAGGCCAAGGTGCCGATCATCGCCGGGTTCAACCAGGGCGAAATCCGTTCGCTGACGGTGCTGGCGCCAAAACCGCCCGCGTCGGCCGTCGAGTACGAGAAGCAGATCCGCGAGAAGTACGGCGATCTCGCCGACCCCTTCCTCGCTCTCTATCCGGCGCGTAATTACCGTGAGAGCATTCTCGCGACGACCCGCGACGCGCTCTACGGCTGGACCGCCGAACGGCTGGTGAAGAGCCAGACCGCGGTGGGGCAGGCAGGCTTCCTCTACCTGTTCGACCACGGCTATCCGGCCATGGACGACGCAGGCCTGCACGCTTTCCACGCCAGCGAGCTGCCGTATGTGTTCGGCACACCGGCTCGGACGACGCCGTTGTGGCCGCGCATTCCTGACACCTTGCGCGAACGCGCGTTGTCGGACGCGATGCTCGACTACTGGACCAGCTTTGCCGCTACAGGACGCCCAATCGCGAAGAAGGCGGCGGAGTGGCGCGCCTATATGGCTGGCGGCAGCTACATGTGGTTCAGCGATGCACCGACGTCGCAGAGCAACCTCATGCCGGGCATGTTCGCGCTCAACGAACAGGTGATGTGCCGCAAGCGCGCGAGCAACGTGGGCTGGAACTGGAACGTCGGGCTCGCCAGCCCGGTCCTGCCCGCGAAACCCGCCGACTGCGACTGAGGGTTTAGGCCGGCTCCGCTACCAGCGTTCCGTCGGCGTAATCGGCGCGGAGGCGCGCCTTGTCGATCTTGCCCGTCGCGGCGAGCGGCATCGCGGCGACTTCGGCGACCTCGCGCGGGATCCACCAGTCGGCTACCTTGCCGCGCAGGAGGTCGAGCAGGGCGCTGGTCTCGCTCGCCTCGCCGCGCTCGACCACCAGTAGAGGCCGTTCGCCCCACTTGGGATCGGGCCGGGCGATCACCGCGACGTGTCGAACCGAAGGGTGCGCGCCGACGATGGTCTCGATCTCGGCGGGGTTGATCCATTCGCCACCCGATTTGATCAGGTCCTTGGCGCGGCCGCGGATGGTCAGGTTGCCAGCGGCGTCAATGGTGGCGAGGTCGCCCGTCTCGAAGTAGCCCTCTACGTCGAGCGCATCGCTGTCAGCCTTGAAGTATCGTGTTAGCACGCTCGCGCCCTTGACCTTGAGATGACCGAGGCTGTCGCGCTGGTCAGGCAGTGTCACGCCCGCGGCGTCGGTCAGCTTGAGGTCGACCCCGATCGGCGCCCGGCCCGCGGCGCCCGGCACCGCCGGTTCGCCGGCGGGCGAGATGGTGCCGATCGGCGAGAGCTCGGTCATCCCCCAGCTGGTCTGCACCCGCGCACCGAGCCGGGTCTCGAGCCGCTCGATGAGCGCTTCGGGACAGCTCGATCCGCCGATGAGGACGCGTTCCAGGGTCGGCAGGTCGCCGCCGGTCTCATCGAGATAGTCGGCAAGGCCC
The DNA here is from genome assembly GCA_023386135.1 of Pseudomonadota bacterium. GTDB lineage: Bacteria > Pseudomonadota > Alphaproteobacteria > Sphingomonadales > Sphingomonadaceae > Tsuneonella. Next base: position 11,651 of record JAEWKG010000207.1, read on the forward strand.
AGCCACACCGTCTGCACGCCCACCGCGACCGTCACGCCCTCCTCGCGGATCAGGCGCGCGAGGCTGGCGCCGTCAAGAGTGCGCCCGGGCAGCACCAGCTTGGTACCCGCCGCGGGCGCGGCAAACGGGAGCCCCCACCCGTTCGCATGAAACATCGGCACCGCGAGCAACAGACAGTCGCGCGCGGTCAGCGCGGTCGCGTCGGCCTGCAAGGCCCGCAGGGTGTGAAGGTAATTCGAGCGATGGGTGTAGAGCACACCCTTTGGCTGCCCTGTGGTTCCTGAGGTATAGCACAAGCCGGCCGCCGCGTTCTCGTCGAAGGCACCCCACTCGGTCGGCCCTCCCTTGTCCGCGAGCAGAGCCTCGAAGTCGATCATTCCCTCGACAGAAGGCCCGTCGAGCGCAATGATATGCTGGACCACCGGACACCGCGCGCGTACCTTCTCCGCCAGCGGAAGCAGATCTGCCGATACCGCAAGGATGCGGTCCTCGGCCTCGGCCACCATCGCTGCGAGCTGCTCGGGGGTGAGGCGCGGATTCAGCGTGTGGCACACACCACCCATCCCCATCACGCCGTAGTACGTCTCGAGGTGGTGCCGCGTGTTCCAGGCCAGCGTCCCCAACCGCTCGCCCTGCCGGAAGCGTAGCGAGGCCAGCGCGCCCGACAGGCGGTTCGCCCGCTCGCGCAGCTCGGCGTAAGTGAAGCGCGCTTGCTCGGCACCACCTTCAGCCCACACCACCTCGCAGCTCCCAAACCACTTGCCCGCGTGGTCCAGGAACTTGTCTACGGTCAGGGCGAATTCTTGCATGGCGGCCCGCTCCGATGGAGGGCGTCGGCCATCGGCCCGCTCCCCGGAGAGGAGCGGCCGATGAAACGACAATGGTGCGCGATCAGAAGGTCTTGGTGACCTTCACGCCGTACTGGCGCGGGGCGCCCGCGAAGTAGAGCCCGCTGTTGAGCGCCGCGACATAGTGCTGATCGGTCAGGTTGGTCGCGTAGCCGGTAACCGTCAGCGTATCGTGGGTATAGGCCAGCTGAGCGTTGAGTATCTTGCGGGCTTCGAGGAGATCCCCGCGCGAGACATTCTCGAACAATGTTGCCCACTGGCTGCCGACATAACCGAAGTTCGCCCGCGGCGTGATGCTGTCGCCGTTGCCCAGGTTGAAGGTGTATTCGCCGCTGACGTTGAATGTCACATTCGGCGCGTAGGTCTGGCGGCGCCCGCCGAGGTTGATGCAGTTGGTCGCGGTCGTGCCGCCGCCGGTCAGCGGGTTGCACGCACCGGTCGCCGGGATGCGCGGGTCGCTGGCGTAGAAGCTGCCGAGATCGCTGTGCAGCACGTTGACCCCGGCGCCGAACTTGAATCCGCCGAAGGTGAAGTCGGCCTCGCCCTCGAACCCGTAGATCTTGGTCGGGTTCTTGACGTTGAGTTCGATCCCGAACGTCGGGAAGGTCGGATAGCCGATGATGACCTGGAAGTTCTTGTAGTCGTTGTAGAAGCCCGTCAGCGTCGTGCGGACATGGCCGTCCGCCCAATTGCTCTTGAGGCCGGCTTCGTACGAGGTGATCCGCTCCGGCTCGAACGGCGCCGGGTTGCCCAGGCCGACCGGCACGTTGAGCCCGCCCGGACGGAAGCCGGTCGCGACGAAGCCATAGAGATACTGGTCGTTGCTGACCTGCCAACCGAGCGACGCCTTGTACGAGAAGTTGTCTGACTTCACGGTCTGGGTCTGGCTGATCGGCGTGCCGTACTGGCGGACGTCGACGTAGTTGGTCGAACGGCTGCTCGTGTAGCGTCCGCCGACTTCGAGCTTCAGCCCGGGCACGATTTCGTACCCGACCTGGCCGAACGCCGCCAGGTTGCGCTCCGGATTGCGCCCGGCAAGTTGGTACAGGCACGCCGGAATCGTCGTCGCGGGATAGCAGAGGTTGATCGTGAAATTGCTGAACGGCAACGGGAAGGTGTACTTGTTCCACATCCCGAAAGCGCCCACCAGCCAGGTGAAGCGCTGGTTATCCGGCGAGATGATATTGAATTCCTGGCTGAACTGCCGTTCGTCGACACTGTCGTAGAACGACTGGTTCTTCACCGTCTTGGAAACCGGATCGACGTAGTTGGAACCGTAACCGTCGAGGTCGGCGCGATACATCGTATTGCCGACCTGGTAGCCGGTGACCGAGCGGAACTTGACGCCGCCGTTGGTGTCGTACTCGAGCTTCAGGACGCCGCGGACGAACCTGTCGCGCGCGTCTTGCGGCGCGTTGAGTTCGATGTCGTAGAGGTCCCGGCGATACGCCGGATACAGGTCGCTGTGCTGCCAGAACGGCGAGGCCGGATACGCACCCGAATCGAGCTCGTCGCCGTCGACTTTCAGCAGCGCCGAGAAGTTGCTGGTCGGCTGCCACAGCAGGCTGATGCGGCCCGCCAGATAGCCCAGCTTGCCGCTGTCATAAGGGTAGTCAGTGCCGCCGGGGCCCTTGACGTTGAAGAAGCTGTCGCGGCGATCGGCATACATCGCGATGCGCGCGGCCAGGGTGTCGCTGACCGGGATGTTGATCCCGCCCTGGAACCCGAAGTCGTTGTAGTTGCCGTAATTGACGTTGAAGTAGCCGTGCACGTCGCCACCGACGACCGGATCGACGGTGTTGACGAACACCGCGCCGCCGGTCGCGTTCTGGCCGACGATGGTGCCTTGCGGGCCCCGCAGCACCTGGATGTTGGCGACGTCGTAGTAGGGCTCCATCTGGAAATAGCCCGGGAAGGTCGGCACGCCGTCGCGATACGTAATCACGCCGGTCGTCGTCTGCGTGTTGTGCTCCGCCTTGCCGATGCCGCGAACGTTGAAATCGTTGCCTTGGCCGAAGTTGTTCACGACCACCGAGGGCATGGCGAACTGCAGGGCATCGACGTTGGTCACGCCCTTGTCCGCCAGGTCGCCGCCCGTAAGCACCGAGGCCGACAGCGGCGATGTCATCAAGTTTTCGGCGCGACGGGTCGCGGTGACGATGATTTCGCCCTCATCGGGGGCGGTCGATGCGGCCTGCTCGGTTGTGGAACCCGGATCGGCCGGCGGGGTCTGCGCGATGGCGACATCGCTCCACATGAAAGCCAGTGCCGACATGCCGATAAGGCCAACGCGCGTCTTCATCGAAAATCCCCTCCCTGAGATAGCGCACCACGGCGCACGCGAGGGAATATGCCGCATCCGGCAGCTGATGACAACGCTAATTCACTCCCGAGTGAATATTATTGGAAGGATAGGCAAGAGAGGGGTATTACTTGTGTTCAGTCCGCTGCGGCGTGCCCTCCGCCGCCTTCGGGCCGGCGGCAGAGCCAGACCAGCACGATCAATGCTGCCGATAGATAGGCCGACAGCCGGAAAAGGTCGGTCGATGCGAGCAGATAGGCCTGGCCGACCATCTGCCGAGTGACCGCCCCTGCCGCCTGCTGCGCGGTCATGCCCATCTGCTGCAGGCGATCGAGCCCGAGATTGAGCGCCACTCCATTACCGATCGCTTCCGCCAGATGTGCCTGGTGAAGTGCCTCGCGGCGATCCCACGCGGTGGTCACGATCGAGGCGGCGAACGAGCCCGCAACGATGCGTGTGAAGTTAGACAACCCGGTGGCCGCCGGAATGCGCTCCGGAGCGATGCGATCGAGCGAGATGGTCAGCATCGACAGGAAGAAGGTTGCCATCGACACGCCCTGCACCAGCAGCGGCAGCATGAAGTCGGTAAAGCTCGCCGAGGTGTTATAGCCCGACCGCATCCAGTAACTGATCACGAAGCCGACGAAAGCGACGGTCGCGAGGATTCGCGCGTCGATCCGCCCTGCGAGGCGCGCCGCGAGCGGCGTCAGGATCACGGCGATGAGGCCCGACGGAGCCGCGACCAATCCGGCCCAGGTTGCAGTGTAACCGAGTTGAGTCTGCAGCCACAGCGGCAGGATGAGAATGTTGGCGAAGAACACCGCGTAGCCGAGGCAAAACGCGATGTTGCCGATCGCGAAGTTGCGGCTGCGGAACAGCGACAGATCAACGATCGGGTTCGCCTCGGTCAGCTCCCAGATCAGCCACGCGGCGAAAAGAACCGCGGCGGTCACGGCCAGCACGACGATGGTCGGATCATTGAACCAGTCGGCGTTCTTGCCGAGATCGAGCATGATCTGGAGCAAGCCGACCCAGAGGACGAGAAGGCCGATGCCAACCATGTCGATCGGCAGCTTGACGGTCGGAGTCTCGCGGCTGCGCAGGTTGAGCCAGCAGATCGTGGCGGCGAACACGCCAAACGGCAGGTTGATGAGGAAGATCCACGACCAGTGGAAGTTGTCCGAGATGTAGCCGCCGAGGATCGGACCCATGATCGGCGCCACCAGCGTCGTCATCGACCAGATGCCGAGCGCGGTGGAGCGCTTGTTGGCCGGGAAGATCGCGATGAGCAGCGCCTGGCTCCCCGGCATCATCGGCCCCGACACCCCGCCCTGCAGCACGCGGAAGGCAATCAGCGAGGACAGGTTCCACGCCACTCCGCACAGGAACGAAGCGACGGTGAACAGCGCAAGGCTGGTGCAGAACACCCGCACCACGCCGAAGCGCCGCATCAGCCAGCCGGTGAGCGGCACCGAGATGCCGTTGGCGACCGCGAACGCGGTGACGATCCACGTCGACAGTTCACTCGACACGCCGAGGTTGCCGGCGATGGTCGGCAGCGAGACGTTGGCGATGGTGGTGTCGAGCACCATCATGAAAGTGCCCAGCGCAAGCGCGAAGGCGACCAGCGCCAGCCGTCCGGCCTCGAGCGGCTTCGGCTCGCTCGCGCTGCTTGCCGCAGCCGCGGGGGCCGGCTGAACGGCGCTCGCCATCAGCGGTTCGCGGCGATGATCTGCCGGATGCGCGCCTCGACCGCCGGGTCGGGGCCCGCCGCTTCGTCGCCGCGATAGGGCGCGCTGGCGACCGCGCCGATACGTGGCCCGCGCTGATCCGAGGTGGCGACCGTGGTCTTGACCGACAGGCCTACCCGCAGCGGGTTGGCGGCAAGCTCCTTCGGATCGAGCGCGATGCGCACGGGCACGCGCTGCACGATCTTGATCCAGTTTCCGCTCGCGTTCTGCGGCGGCAGCAGCGCAAAGGCGCTCCCCGATCCAGCGCCGAGCCCGGCAACCTTGCCGTGGAAGACCACGTCGTCGCCGTACATGTCGGCCACGACGGTGGCGGGCTGGCCGATGCGCAGATCCTTGAGCTGGGTCTCGCGGAAGTTCGCATCCACCCACACCTTGGTGAGCGGCACCACCGCCATCAGCGGCGCGCCCGCCTGGATCTGCTGCCCGACCTGCGCCGAGCGCTGCCCGACCACGCCATCGACCGGCGCGACGATGCGCATGTGGCTCCTGGCGATCGCCGCCTTGCGGTACGCAGCCGCCGCCGCGAGCACCGCCGGGTTGGTGGCCACGTCGGGGCCGGCCACCGCCGTGCGCGCCTGCGCGCGCTGACTCTGCGC
>JAEWKG010000216.1 GCA_023386135.1 Pseudomonadota bacterium
GCGTAACGGTCACCTTCGCCTTGCCCGCGCCCGAGCTGCGGCCTTACATCACCACCTACTACCAGACCGATGTCGCCCCCGATTGCGTGCCGTTCGTCGAGGACTACCTCCATCCCGAATGGGGCAACGTGCGCTTAACCGGCGACGGCGCGATGATCGGTGCGGTCGGACAGGCGCCGTTGCAGACGATGGACCGCGCGGTCGCCGCGGGGCCGACCAGCTTCGCGACCCGCTTCCGCGTGGTGCCGGGGCGCTATTGGGGGATCGGGCTGCTGCCGCTCGGATGGGCGCGGTTCGTCTCGGCGCGCGCCGGCGAGCGGGCAGACCGGTTGGTGGACGTGGCCACCGACGACGCATTCGCGGCATTCCGGCCGCTGATCGATACGCTGTTCGCCGGACCTCCGAACCGGGCGGCGGAGGCGCGCCAGATCGATGCGCTGATGCTGTCGCTGCTCGCACGCCCGGCGCGGGAGGAGGAGCGCATTCAGGCGATCCACGCCGCCTTGGTCGATCCGGCGGTGGCGACGGTGGCCCAGCTATCGGCGCGCGCGGGCCTGCCAGTCAGGTCGCTCGAGCGCATCGCCAAGAACGTGTTCGGCTTCGCGCCCAAGTTGCTGCTGCGGCGCCAGCGATTCCTGCGCAGCCTTGCCCAGTTCATGCTCGACCCGTCGCTCGCGTGGCTGGAGACGATGGACGACCACTATCACGACCAGGCGCAGTTCATTCGCGACTTCCGCCGCTTCATGGGCATGACCCCGAGCGCCTATGCCGCCCTGCCGCACCCGATCCTGAGTGCCGCGGCGCATGCCCGCAACGCGGCGGTCGGCGCGGCGGTGCAGGTGCTTCACCCGCCCGAGCGCTCCTGACCTAGGCATTGCGATGAACCGCCCCCGCCCCTAGGGGCGTGCTCGCAATGAACACGACCGAATACGATGACCGTTTGAGCCAGGCGCTGGCCGCGATCGACGCGGCGGCGGATGCCGAGGCGCTCGAGGCGCAGCGCATCGCCGCGCTCGGCAAGCAGGGCTGGGTCAGCGCGGCGCTGAAGACATTGGGCGGCATGTCGCCCGAGGAGCGGCAGGAACAGGGCCCGCGCATACAGGGCGTGCGGGCCGCCGTCAGCGAGGCGATCGACCGGCGCAAGGCCGCGCTCGACAGCGCGGCGCTGGAGGCGCAGCTGGCGAGCGAAGTGCTCGACTTGACGCTGCCTGCGCCGGCAACGCCCAAGGGGTCGATCCACCCGGTCAGCCAGGTGATGGACGAGCTCGCCGAGATCTTCGCCGACATGGGTTTCTCGGTCGCCACCGGGCCCGAGATCGAGGACGACTGGCACAACTTCACCGCACTCAACATGCCCGAAAGCCACCCGGCGCGGGCGATGCACGACACGTTCTATTTCCCCCAGGACGTCAATGAAGCGCTCGATTCAGCGCCGAACACCCGGCGGATGTTGCTGCGGACGCACACCTCGCCGGTGCAGATCCGGTCGATGGTTGAGCACGGCGCCCCTCTGCGGATTATCGCGCCGGGCCGGGTCTATCGCTCGGACTCCGACGCGACCCACACCCCGATGTTCCACCAGGTCGAAGGGCTGGTGATCGACGAGGGTATCCACCTGGGGCACCTCAAGTGGACGCTGGAGACCTTCCTGAAGGCGGTCTTCGAGCGCGACGACATCGTGCTGCGCCTGCGGCCGAGCTACTTCCCGTTCACGGAGCCGAGCGTCGAGGTCGACGTGGGCTGGCAGGACGTGGCGGGGCGGCGGGTACTTGGCGGCAACGGCGATCATCCGGGGCACGGTTGGATGGAACTGCTCGGCAGCGGGATGGTCAACCGGCGGGTGATCGAATTCGCCGGGCTCGATCCTGACAAGTGGCAGGGCTTCGCGTTCGGCGTCGGCGTCGATCGCCTGGCGATGCTCAAGTACGGCATGGACGACTTGCGCGCGTTCTTCGACGGCGACGGGCGCTGGCTGGCGCACTACGGCTTCAGCGCGTTCGACCAACCGACGCTCTCGGGCGGCGTGGGAGCGAAGGCATGAAGTTCTCGCTCGAATGCCTGAAGGCGTTCCTCGACACCGAGGCGAGCGCCGCCGAAATCAGCGCCAAGCTCAACGCGATCGGGCTCGAGGTCGAGGGCCTTGAGGACCCGGCGGAGAAGCTCGCGGGCTTCCGCGTCGCCGAGGTGCTCACCGCCGCGCCGCATCCGCAGGCCAACAAGCTGCAGGTGCTCACCGTCAACACCGGTGAGGGCGAGCCGCTGCAGGTCGTCTGCGGCGCGCCCAACGCGCGTGCGGGGATGAAGGGCGTGCGCGGCCTGCCCGGCGCGGTGGTCCCGGCGAACGGGATGGAGCTCAAGAAGAGCGCGATCCGCGGGGTCGGAAGCAACGGCATGATGTGCGCGGTGCGCGAGCTGCAACTGGGCGACGAGCACGACGGGATCATCGAGCTGCCCGCCGACGCTCCGGTCGGCACCGACTTCGCCAGCTACCAGAACGCCAGCCCGGTGTTCGACGTCGCCATCACTCCCAACCGGCCCGACTGCATGGGGGTCGAGGGCATCGCCCGCGATCTCGCCGCCGCCGGCCTGGGCACGTTCAAGCCGTGGCGCGCCGAGGCGGCTCAAGGCGAGTTCCCCTGCCCGACCGAAATCCGCACGGACGACACGCAAGGCTGCCCCGCGTTCTACGGCCGGGTGATCCGTGGTGTCAGCAACGGTGCCTCGCCCGCGTGGATGCAGGCACGGCTGATCGCCGCCGGCCAGCGCCCGATCAGCGCGCTGGTCGACATCACCAACTACCTCAGCCTCGGATTCGGCCGCCCGGCGCACGTCTACGACCTCGCCAAGCTGCAGGGCGCGGTGGTCGCGCGGCGCGCGCACGACGGCGAGCTGGTCGAGGCGCTCAACGACAAGACCTACACGCTCGACAGCTCGATGACCGTGATCGCCGACGACCGCGCGGTGCACGACATCGGCGGCATCATGGGCGGCGAGCACTCCTCGGTCACGCCCGATACCACCGACGTGCTGGTCGAAATCGCCTACTTCGACCCCGAGCGCATCGGCGCCACGGGCCGCAAGCTCGGCATCGCCAGCGACGCGCGCACGCGGTTCGAGCGCGGGGTCGATCCGGCGTTCCTCGACGCCGGCATTGATCTCATCACCGACCTGATCGTGCGCACTTGCGGCGGTACGCCCAGCGAGGTGGTCCGCGCCGGCTCGCCGCCGAGCGAGGCCAAGGTGGTCTCGTTCGACACCGGCCTGACCGAGCGTCTCGGCGGTGTGGCTGTCCTAGAGAGCGAACAGCGCCGCATACTCGAAAGCCTCGACTTCACGGTGACTGCGGATTGGCAGGTAACCGTCCCGCTGCGCCGGCACGACATCGAAGGCCCCGCCGACCTGGTGGAGGAAGTTGTCCGCATTCACGGCCTCGACGCGGTGCCCTCGACCCCGCTGCCGCGCGCCGATGGCGTCGCCCGCCCGACCGCCACCCCGGAGCAGGCCCGCGAGCGCAAGGTGCGCCGAGCCGCCGCCGCGCGCGGCTTGTCCGAAGCCGTGACCTGGTCGTTCCTGCCGCCCGCCGACGCCGACCACTTTGCGGATGGAAACGGCGGGGTGTGGACGCTCGAAAACCCGATCAGCGAGGACCTCAAGGCGATGCGCCCCTCGCTGATTCCCGGCCTGCTCGCCGCCGCCAAGCGCAACGCCGACCGCGGCGCTGCATCGACCCGGCTGTTCGAGTTCGGCCGCCGCTACTTGCGAGGGGGATGCGGCGCGAGCGACGAGCGCGCGACGCTCGGCGTGCTGCTCGCGGGCGACAAGACCCCGCGCGGCTGGGACGCTCGGGTTTCTGGGGGCAAGGCCCAGGCGTTCGACGCCTTCGACGCCAAGGCCGAAGCGCTCGCGCTGCTCGAGGCCGCCGGAGCGCCGGTCGATAACTTGGCTGTGCTCGGCGAGGCCGGGCGGCAGTTCCACCCCGGCCAATCTGGCACTTTGCGGCTCGGCCCCAAGACCGTGCTCGCCCGCTTCGGCGCGCTGCATCCGAAGACCCTCAAGGCGTTCGACATCGACGGGCCGGTGATGGCGGTCGAGGTGTTCCTCGAC
>JAEWKG010000231.1 GCA_023386135.1 Pseudomonadota bacterium
CAGCAGCACCGTGCGCCCGTCGTTGGCGAGCATCTGGGCGAGTGCCGTGCCCCACGCCCCGGCACCGAGAACGGCGATCGTCAAGCCTTGTACCCCGCGCCGCGCGCCGGTTCGGCCGACGGGTCAAGCGGCCAGCGCGGTCGCGCGGCGATGTCGAGCGGGTCGGGCGAAGCGCCGATCGCCAGGCGTTCCTGCCCGGCCCAGGCGATCATCGCGGCGTTATCGGTGCACAGCGCAGGCGGCGGGGCGGAGAAGCCCATGCCTCTCTCTACAGCGAGCCCTTCGAGCGCCGCCCGGACCGATGCATTGGCGGCAACCCCTCCCGCGACGACCAGGTTGGCCATGGGGCCAGCCGCATCGAGCGAATGGCGAAGCCGGTCGGTCACGCAATCGATCGCCGCCTGCTGGAAGCTCGCGGCGAGGTCGGCGGGCGAATGTGCGCCGCTCTGGTGCGCGCGCAGGACAGCGCTCTTGAGGCCGGCGAAACTGAAGTGCGGCTCCCCGCTGCCGACCAGCGGGCGCGGGAGCGGAACCGCGGTCGGATCACCTTCGCGCGCGAGCCGCTCGACCGCCGGGCCGCCCGGGAAGCCGAGGCCAAGGATCTTGGCGGTTTTGTCGAACGCCTCGCCCAGCGCATCGTCGATGGTGGTGGCAAGCCGGCGATAGCTGCCGACGCCTTCCACCCGCAGGATCTGGCAGTGCCCGCCCGACACCAGCAGCAACAGGTAGGGGAATTCGAGCGCCGGATCGGCCAGCCGCGGGCTCAGTGCATGGCCTTCGAGGTGGTTGATGGCCATCAGCGGCACGTCCGCGGCCATCGCCAGCGCCTTGGCGCTGACCAGTCCGACCATAACCCCGCCGATCAGGCCCGGACCGGCGGTGGCGGCGACCGCATCGAGCTCACCGAGCGCCATCCCGCCTTGCCGCATCACGCTCTCGATCATCGGCGCGAGCCGCTCGGCGTGGGCGCGGGCGGCGATCTCGGGGACGACGCCGCCGTAGGGCGCGTGCGCCTCGTCCTGGCTGGCGATGGCCTGCGCAATGATCGTGCGGTCCTCCGCGACGAGCGCCGCCGCGGTTTCGTCGCAGCTCGATTCAATGCCCAGCACGATGCCCATCCGGCTTTTCCTTAGGCGTTTGCTTGGCTACGGCAAGCACGCCCAATGACTGCCTCCACCAAGCTCCGCCTCGGCACCCGCCGTTCTCCGCTCGCGCTCGCCCAGGCGCACGAGGCGCGCGCGCGGCTGTGCAAGGCGCACCGCTGGGACGAGAACGCGGTCGAACTCGTGCCCGTGCTCGCCAGCGGCGACAAGGTGCAAGACCGTCCGCTGGCCGAGATCGGCGGCAAGGGGCTGTGGACCAAGGAACTCGAGGACTGCCTTGCTAACGGCCGGATTGACGGTGCGGTCCACTCGCTGAAGGATGTCGAGACGATCAGGCCCAAACGGCTGACGATCGCCGCCGTTCTGCCGCGCGCCGATGTGCGCGACGTGCTGCTCGGCGCGGCGAGCATCCGCGCCATTCCCGAAGGCGCACGGGTCGGCACCAGCGCCCCGCGCCGCGCGGCACAGATGCTGCATCATCGCCCTGACGTTACCGTCGTGCCGATCCGCGGCAACGTCGCCACCCGCATCGCCAAGCTGGCGGCGGGCGAGGCGGACGTGACGTTATTGGCGGCGGCAGGACTGGAGCGGCTGGGCGAGACCGGTGTCGGCCAGCCGCTCGACACCGACGACTGGCTTCCTGCGCCCGCGCAGGGTGCCATCGCGATCGAATGCCGCTCCGACGATGTCCAGGCGCGCGAATGGCTTGGCGCGATCGACCACGCCGACAGCCGAGCGCAGGTAATGGCGGAGCGCGCGTTGCTCGCCGGTCTCGGCGGCAATTGTCATTCGCCGATCGCGGTGCTCACCCGCACCAACGGCGCGCATCTCGCCATGACCGCCGCGCTATTTAGCGCAGACGGAGCCGAGCGGGTCGAGGGCAGTGCGACCTTCGCGGCTGGTGACATCGACGCGCCGGCGCGGCTCGCTGCCGACCTTTTGGCGCGCGCCACGCCGGGGATCGCGGTGCTGTTCGCCGGGCCATGACCCGGCCCGTCGTCGTCCTGCGTCCACAACCCGGCTGCTTGAGCACCGTTGCCGAGGCGCGCGCATTGGGTCTCGACACGATCGAGGCGCCACTTTTCGCGATCGAACCGGTGCCATGGTCGGCGCCCGACCCGAGCGGTTTCGATGGCATACTCGCGGGCAGCGCCAACGCCTTTCGCTGCGGCGGTGATGCGCTGTCGTCGTTGACCTCGCTGCCCGTTCATGCGGTCGGCGAGCACACTGCACAGGCGGCGCGCGAGGTGGGATTCACGGTTGGCACACGCGGGGAGGGTGGGCTTCAGGGCGTGCTCGACGGCGTCCCCGGCCCCGCTCGCCTGCTGCGCTTGGCCGGCGAAGCGCGGGTCGCGCTGCATCCGCCTACAGGCGTCGAGAACGTCGAACGCGTGGTCTACCGCGCCGCGCCATTGCCCCTCTCACCCGAAGCCGTGTCCGCTTTTCGGTGGGGCGCCATTGCGCTCCTGCACTCCGCGGAAGCGGCTCGCCATTTTGCGCGGGAATGCGACCGGCTCGCGCTCGACCGCTCCCGCATCGCCATCGCCGCGCTCGGCCCGCGTATCGCGGCGGCGGCGGGCGAGGGCTGGCAGTCGGTCGCGAGCGCGGACCGGCCCGCCGACGACCGCCTGCTGGCATTGGCGCAAAGCCTGTGCCAATAATGCGGCCAACAGGGGGCGGACAGCCTCGGGGGCCGCAGAACGGGACTTGATGAACGATTACTCTGCCGCGAGCCGTCCGCGCTCGTCGTTGAAGCCGGTTTTGATTGCTGTGTTGGCGGCGTTCCTGCTTGGGGCGTCGGCGGTCGGCTACCTCGCCTGGAAAGGCTATTTCTTGCCCAAGGCTGCCGCGCCCGCCGCGGCGCCGAGCGACCCAGCGCTGCTGGCGGCGCCCACGGTGCAGCCGAGCCCGAGCGAGACTGCGGCCGCCGCGGTGGCCCGGGTCGAGGAGACGCAGGGCGGGATCGACCAGCGCCTCGCCGCGGCCGAGCAGCGCATTGCCCGCCTCGACCTCCAGGCCCAAGCCGCCGGCGGTAATGCGGCGCGCGCCGAGGGTCTGCTGATCGCCTTCGCCACCCGCCGCGCGCTCGAACGCGGCTCCGACCTCGGCTATCTCGCCGACCAGCTCCGCCTGCGCTTCGGCGATGCGCAGCCCAACTCGGTCCAGACGGTGATCGATTTCGCGCGCAATCCGGTCACCCGCGACGTGCTGCTGGCCCGTCTCGACGGGTTGCAGCCGAGCCTGCAAAACGGCTCCAGCCGTCCGTCGCTCGGCCGCTTGCGGCAGGAGCTTGCCAGCCTGTTCGTGATCCGCCGCGAGACCACGCCCTCGCCGCAGCCCGAACGACGGTTCGAGCGGGCGCGGATGTTCCTCGAGACCGGCCGCGTCGACAAGGCGATCCAGGAAGTCGAAATGCTCCCGGGCTCTGCCAGCGCGAGCGAGTGGATCGCCAGCGCGCGCCGCTACGAACGCGCGCAGCAGGCGCTCGACCTGATCGAGACCGCCGCGGTGCAGGAGCCGCGAACCTTGCGCAACGGCGCCGGGCAGCCGGTCGAGCAGCTCAGTCCTGCGGTGGCGCCGACCGGCGCTTAAGCCTGCAGCAGTTCGGGCAGCTGGCCCGAGACTCCGCGCGCCTCGTCCATGAACCAGTGCTTCAGCGGTGACAGCCGCTGGACACCGCCCATGCCGAGCCGGCGCACCGCGCTCGCCGCCTTGCCGGGTACGCCAAACAGCCAGGTCAACGCATCGGTAGCGGCGGCGACCGACAGGCTGTCGAGCCCGCGCCAGCGTTCGTAGCGGGCGAGGAGCTGCGCATCGCCCGGCTCGAGCCCCAGCCGCATGCCGTCGGCGATCACCTCGACCAATGCGCCAACGTCGCGCAGACCTAGGTTGAGGCCCTGGCCGGCGATCGGATGGATGCCGTGCGCCGCGTCGCCCACTAACGCCAGCCGGTCGGCAACGATCCGCACCGTGTGCTGGAAACTGAGCGGATAGGACGAGCGCGGGCCCGCCGCGGTCACGGTCCCGAGCAGGCCACCCATGTGCTTGTTCGCCTCCGCTATGAAGGCCCGGTCGCCCAGTTTCAGGGTTCCCGCCGCGTCCTTTTCGGCGACGGTCCACACCAGAGCGCTGCGGTGATTGCCATCCGCATCATCCAACATCGGCAGCAGCGCGAACGGGCCGGCGGGGTAGAAAATCTCCCAAGCGGTGCCGCCATGCGGAGCCGAATGGATGAGCCCGGTCACGATCGCGCGGTGCGAATAATCCCACTGTGCCAGCGCAAGGCCCGCTTCTTCGCGGGTCGGCGAGCGGCGGCCTTCGGCGCCCACCAGCAGGCTGCCCGCCAGGGTCCGGCCATCGGCGAGCCGGACGCTGACCCCGTGCGGACCGCGGGTCCGTTCGGCCACCTCAGCGCGCGGGTGGAAGGCGATCAGCGGCTGCTTTTCCGCGGCTTCGTAGAGCGCGAGGCGCAGGCGACGGTTCTCGAACATCCGGCCGAGCGATCCCTCGTGCGGCTCGGGCACGAAATCGATCCTTCCCGGCTTGAGCTGGTCGCTCACCGCGATGCGCTCGATCGGGCAGGCGAACGGCTCGAGCGCGCCCGAGATGCCGATGTTGCCGAACAGGTTCCAGCTCGCAGTGGAGATCGCGCTCGCGCGCCCGTCGAAGCCCTCGGCGGTCAGCTCGGCCGGATCGGCGCGGTCGACCACGTGGGTGGAGATACCCTTGCTCGCCGCCGCGAGCGCCAGCGTCATGCCGACGAGCCCGCCGCCGAGGATCACGAGGTCGCGCTTGTCGTCCATCGGGGGCGGCTCTAGGGTCCAGACC
>JAEWKG010000248.1 GCA_023386135.1 Pseudomonadota bacterium
GCACAGATAGACCGCAAGGCCTGCGATGTCGTCGGGCTCGCCCAGCCGGCCCATCGGCGTGCGGGCGACGGCCGCGGCGGCGGCATCGGGATTCTCATAGAGCGCGCGGGCGAACTCGGTCTTCACCAGCCCTGGCGCGATGCCGTTGACGCGGATGCCGTGCTTGCCGTTCTCGACCGCGTAGTTGCGCACGAGCTGGATGTCGGCCGCCTTGGTGATGGCATAGGCGCCGAGTACCGGCGTCCCGCGCAGCGCGCCGATCGAACTGATGACCAGGATCGCGCCGTCCTTCTTTGCGCGCATGTCGGGCAGCGCAAGCTGGATCAGCCAGTGGTTCGATACCACGTTGTTCATCAGCGTCTTCTGGAATACGCCGTCCTCGATCGTGTCGAGCGAACCGTAGTGCGGGTTGGACGCCGCATTGCAGACGAGGATGTCAATCGGGCCGAACGCTTGATGGGTCTTCTCGACCAGCGCCGTCAGCGCCTCCTTAGACGAGATGCTAGCGGCGATCGCGACCGCGCTGCCATCGCCGTGTTCGGCGTTGATCGCGCTGGCGACTTCCTCGCAAGCATCCTGGTTGCGGCTCGAGATCACCACCTTCGCGCCGCGTTGCGCAAGCCGCTCGGCGATCGCCTGCCCGATCCCGCGCGAGGAACCGGTGACGACGGCCACTTTGCCGGTGAGGTCGAACGGATCGGTCATGGCTCTCTCCCTTGTTCGGGAGATACCATGATTTCGAATGGCCGCTCGCGCAAGCGTCTTACGCGGCGACGACTTCCTGTTCGATCTTGCCGAAGATCGAGTGGCCCGCCGCATCGCGCATCTCGACCGAGACGGTGTCGCCCGGCTGCATGAACGGCGTCGCCGGCTTCCCGTCCGCAATCGTCTCGATCATGCGGATCTCGGCGATGCACGAATAGCCTGCGCCGCCCTTGGCTACTGGAGTGCCCGGGCCGCCGTCGGCGCCCTTGTTGCTGACCGTGCCCGAGCCGATGATCGTGCCGGCACACAGGCTGCGAGTCTTGGCGGCATGCGCGACAAGGTCGGCGAGGCTGAAGGTCGCTTCCTGCGCGGCGTTGGCGCGGCCGAACGGCTGGCCGTTGTAATCGACCATCAGCGGCAGGTCGATGACGTTGTTCGCCCACGCGTCACCCAGTTCGTCGGGCGTCACCGCGACCGGCGAGAACGCGCTTGCGGGCTTGGACTGGAAGAAGCCGAAGCCTTTTTCCAGTTCACCCGGGATCAGCCCGCGCAAGCTGACGTCGTTAACCAGCATCAGCAGCTTGATGTGCCCGGCGGCGTCTTCCGTGGAGACGCCCAGCGGCACGTCGTCGACGATGGCGGCGATCTCACCCTCCATGTCGCAGCCCCAGGCGGTGTCTTTCAAGGGGATCGGATCGCGCGGTGCGAGGAAGCCGTCGCTGCCGCCTTGGTACATCAGCGGGTCGTGGTAGAAGCTCTCGGGCACCTGTGCCCCGCGCGCCTGCCGGACCAGCTCGACATGGTTGATGTAGGCGCTGCCGTCGGCCCACTGGTAGGCGCGGGGGAGAGGGCTCGCCGCGTCGTGTTCGTGGAACCGGCCGCACGGGACGCTCCAGTGCTCGACGTCGCGGTAGAGCGCGTCGAGGTAGGGCGCGACCTGTTCCCAGTTGTCGAGCGCGGCCTGCATCGTCGGGACGACGTGCTCGGCCGAGGAATAGCGCGTCAGGTCCTTGGAGACGGCGACGAGCTTGCCGTCGCGGCCATGCTTGAGTGAGGCGAGTTTCATGAGGGAGGAGTGTCCGGCTGGTTGTCGGGATGGGCGCGCTGGAATGCGGGGAGGGCGAGGCAGGCCGCCTCGATCCGCTCGATGTGCGGCATGGCGCTGGTATCGAGATAGAACCGGCGCGCATTGTACATCTGCGGGATGAGCACGACCTCGAACAGGCCGGGCGCGTCGAACAGGAAGTCGCCGCTGCCGACTTGCGCCAGCCGGGCCTCGACCGGGACCAGCGTCTTGGTCAGCCAGTGGCGGTACCAGGTATCGATCGCGTCCTGCTCCTGCCCCAGCTCGTTCTTGAGGTACTGCAGTGCAGACAAGTTGTTGATCGCATGTATGTCCGTTGCAATCGCGTAGGCGAGCTCGCGCGCGGTGAAACGGTCCTCGGTATCGCGCGGAAGCAGCGGACGGTCGGGGTAGGCCTCATCGAGCCATTCGAGGATCGCCACCGACTGCGCGCGATCGCGGCCATCCGCCTGCAGCAGCGGCACGCCGGCGAACGGATTGTGCGAAAGGAACTCCGCCCCGCGCTGCTCGCCCTTGACGATGTTGACCGGCTCGATTTCGTAGTCGAGCCCCTTGAGGCTCAGCGCGATCCGCAGCCGGTAGCTGGTCGAGCTGCGGAAATAGGCGTGGAGTTTCATGCCAACCACTCGTCATTGCGAGGAGCGAAGCGACCCGGCAATCCATCATG
The DNA here is from genome assembly GCA_023386135.1 of Pseudomonadota bacterium. Taxonomy (GTDB): domain Bacteria; phylum Pseudomonadota; class Alphaproteobacteria; order Sphingomonadales; family Sphingomonadaceae; genus Tsuneonella. The sequence goes on from JAEWKG010000248.1 coordinate 2,457, forward strand.
GGACGTTGCGAGCAAGAGCGTCCGCCGGCTTGGTACGGCGAGTTCGGATGATGGATTGCCGCGCGCCTGCGGCGCTCGCAATGACGATGGGAGGAGAGCCTCCATCAAAACGCCGGGATGCCGGTAACCGCGCGGCCGAGGATCAGCGCGTGGACGTCGTGCGTCCCCTCGTAGGTGTTGACCGTCTCGAGGTTCACCATGTGGCGGATCACCTGGTATTCGCCGCTGATCCCGTTGCCGCCGTGCATGTCGCGCGCCTTGCGGGCGATATCCAGTGCCTTGCCGACGTTGTTGCGCTTGACGATTGAGATCATCTCGGGCGCGAACTGGTGGTCGTCCATCAGGCGGCCCACCCGCAGGCTCGCCTGCAGGCCGAGCGCGATCTCGCTCATCATGTCGGCGAGCTTGAGCTGATAGAGCTGCTTCGAGGCCAGCGGCACGCCGAACTGCTCGCGGTCGAGGCCGTACTGGCGCGCGGCGTGGAAGCAGAACTCGGCCGCCCCCATCGCGCCCCAAGAGATGCCGTAGCGCGCGCGGTTGAGGCAGCCGAACGGTCCCTTGAGGCCGCTCACCTCGGGCAGCAGCGCATCGGCGCCGACCTTGACCTCGTCCATCAGGATCATGCCGGTGGTTGAGGCGCGAAGGGAGAGCTTGTTCTCGATCTTGGGGGCCGAGAGCCCGGCCATGCCCTTCTCGAGCACGAACCCACGGATCGCGCCGCCGTGCGCCTCGCTCTTGGCCCATACAACGAATACGTCGGCGAACGGCGCATTGCTGATCCAGGTCTTGGAGCCCGACAGCACGAACCCGTCACCATCCTGCTTGGCGTAGGTGCGCATCCCGCCCGGATCGGAGCCCGCATCGGGTTCGGTCAGGCCAAAGCAGCCGATCAGCTCGCCGCTGGCGAGGCCGGGGAGATACTTCCGCTTCTGCTCCTCCGATCCGTAAGCGAAAATCGGATACATCACGAGACTCGACTGCACGCTCGCCATCGAACGGTAGCCCGAATCAACCCGCTCAATTTCGCGCGCGATCAAGCCGTAGGCGACGTAGCTCGCGCCGGCGCCGCCGTATTCCTCAGGCACAGTCGCGCCGAGCAACCCGGCGCGGCCCATCAGCGGGAACAGCTCGGGCGCATCAGCCTCGTTGGCGAACGCCTCGATCACGCGGGGTTGCAGCTCGGACTGCGCGAAGGCGTGCGCCGCATCGCGGATCATCCGCTCGTCTTCGCTAAGCTGCGCGTCGAGCCCGAACGGATCCTGCCAGTCGAATGGTGTCATGCGCGGTCCTTTGCAGGGCCGCGCCGCGCGCGCAAGTCAGGCGTCGGCGTCAGGCGTCGGCAAGGGCCGCGCGCATCGTCTCGATGATCTGGTCCGGCGGGCACGGCTTGGCCAGCGCGTGGGCCTGAGGGTAGCGACCGCTGACCTCGTTCGGCGAGACCTCGCCCGAGTGGAAGATCACCGGCACATTCGCCGCCATCAGCTTCTCGGCGAGCGGGAACACTTCGCCATCGTCGAGCCGCACGTCGAGGATGGCGAGGTCGGGCTTCCGGCGCTCGAGCGCGTCGATCGCCGAGTTCGCGGTGTCGTACGGGCCTTCGACCTCGTACCCCGCTTCCTCGACAGTATCGCACAGGTCGACGCCGATGATGAACTCATCTTCGGCCACGAGTACGCACTGTTGAGCCATGGGGTTTCCTTCCGCCGGATATAGGTCGATCCCGCGTCTAACACGGTTCGGCGGGTTTGGTTCCCGCTAGACCGCGCCGAACTTCGCCTTGAACCCCGCCTCGTCGCCCGCCGCGAGCAGCCTGGCCTGCCCGACCCAGTCGTCGCGCTCGATCCGGCCTTGGAAGCGCCCGAGCTGGCCGTCGATGCGCGCGATGTCTGCCTCGCTCCATGCGGCGATCTGGTCGAAGCGGGTGACGCCGAGTTCGCCCAGCGTCGCGGCGAGCTTGGGGCCGAGGCCCTTGATGCGAGTGAGATCGTCGCCGCCGCGCGCCTCGGCCGCCTCGATGCGCGCTTCCTGTGCCGCCGCCGCGACCGCGACTCCAGCCCCGCCGATCGCTTCGGGCGTCATCGGCGGGACGACCGTGGCCGCCGGAGGTGCGTCGATCAGCGCCTGGTTGCGCGCGGCGGGCGCAGCGCCCTCGTCGAGCGTGTCGCGCTTGTCGACGCTGACCCGCGTCCTGCGCGAGGCCATCAGCAGCCACCACAGCAGCAGCACGACGACCAGCGCGCCGATCAGGAACAGCGGCCAGTGGGCGGTCAGGGTATCGTACACGAGCTTATCCTTTCACCGATGCGCCGGCGGGATCGCCCGCCTCGGCTTGTTCGAGATTGCGACGGAACAACACGCGGTCTTCGGGTCCGAAGCCGTAGCGCCAGATGACCCATCCATAGGTTAGCAGGATCGCCGGGACGCCGACCGAGAGTTCGGCCCATTCGGGCAGCCTCACCGCCAGCCAGCCGACGATGATCGCCGGCGCGGCCGCGATGACGAGCGCCCAGCGCCAGTTGTTGATCCGTTCCTTGAGGATGCGGCCGAGCACGATCGACTTGACCAGGCTCGCCACCCCGAGCGAGATCATCAGCGCCGCCGCCGCGCCCGCCGCCTTGAAGTTTTCCGGCAGGTCCAGCCGCTCGACCGTCAGCATCGCCGCTACCGTCAGCGCGGCCTGCAGTCCGATAGTCGACAGCGAAATGGCGAGGTTGCGAACCCGCGCGACGTAGATGAGCGCGGCTTCGGACACGACCGCGGTCGCCGCCACCACCTCGGCCGCGAGCAGGAAGGCGAGCGCGCCGGTGCCGCCGACGAAGTGCGGCCCGACGAGGCCCATCACCGCCTCGCCGGGAATGCCGAGCGCCAGCGCGATACCGGCCTGCGCGGCGGTGATCCAGAAGCCGACCTGGCACACCTGCTTGGCAATCGCGGCATAGTTCCTGTCCTTGAGGTTGCGGGTGATCACCGGGCCCAGGATCGGCTCGAAGCTGGTCTTCAATTTCTGCGGCAGCGAGGCGACCTGCTGCGCGACGTAATACACGCCGACCGCGCTCGGGGCCGCGAACAGGCCGAGGATGAAGATGTCGAGCCGCCGCGTGCCCCACTCGATCGCGTCGGCGGTCGCCAGCGGTAGCGCGCGTACGGTCAGCGCCGCCATCTCCCGCGGACGGGGCCGCCATATCTTGGGGAGGCCGTAGGTCTTGAGGAACGACCACAGCCCGGTCGCGAGGCCGGCGTAGATCGACCCCAGATAAGCAAGCAGTAGCCCGGACTTCGGCGCCACGAAATAGAGCACGCCGGCGAGGATCGACAGCGTCCACGGCAGCACGATCGAGCGTGCGCGCACGGTCGTGGCGATGTCGAAGCGATAGGCCTGGGCGGCGAGCACGATCTCGGTCAGCGCATAGCCCGGGATTGCCAGCACGATCAGCCGCTCGAGCTCGGTCGGGGTGCCGCTGGGGAACATCGGCGCGGGGACCAGCCAGAAGAACGCCGCCGCCAGCGAACCGGCGAGGACCGCGATCAGCATGCCGTCGAACACCAGGTTGGCGGGATGACTCTCGCCATCCTCGGTCAGCCGCTGCGCTAGCCCGCGCTTCTCGCCCATCGAGCAGATCAGTCCGGTAATCTCGACCACCACCAGCGCAGAGGCGTAGCGGCCGAGCGCTGCGGCGCCGTACAGCCGGCCGGCGATGAACAGGAACGGCAGCATCCCGGCCAGGCGCACGAGGAAACCGACGAAGTTCTGCCGCCCGCCCTTGGCCAGCGCCTGAATGTCGGCCTGGTCGTTTGCCTCCGCGCTCACGCGTCAGTTTCCGGACCGAGCGGGCGGGCGAGCAGTTCGGCGACGATGGCGCGCGCCGGGGCGCCCTGCAGCAGGCGATAGACCGCCGCGACGATCGGCATCGCCACCCCGTGGCGCGCGGCGAGCTCGGTCAGCACCGGGGCGGTGTGCGCGCCCTCGGCGACGGTGCGCCGATCGGCCATCAGCGCCGCCGGGTCGCCGCCTTCGCCCAAGGCCTTGCCAAGGCTGAAGTTGCGGCTGGCGGTCGAGGAGCAGGTGAGGACGAGGTCGCCGAGTCCGCACAGGCCGGCTAGTGTGTCGCGTTCGGCCCCCAGAGCCTCTCCGAAGCGCAGCATTTCGGCATAGCCGCGCGCGATCAGCGCCGCGCGGGCGTTCTGGCCGAGGCCGAGGCCGTCGACCACCCCGCACGCGATCGCGAGCACGTTCTTGACCGCGCCGCCGATCTCGGCGCCGGTGACGTCGTCGGAATAATAGGGCCGGAAGGTCGGCCGGGCGATCGCGGGGTGGAGGCGGGCCCATTGCTCCTCGCCGCCACCGCACGCCAGCGTCACCGCAGTAGGCAGGCCCGCCGCCACCTCGTGCGCGAAGGTTGGGCCGGAGAGGACCGCGATCGCGCTACCCGGCGCGGCGTCGCGGGCGACGTGGTTCATCAGCCTGCCGCTGCCCGCCTCGATACCCTTCGAGCACAGCACCACGTCGCGCGGATGCGCGGGCATCGCGCCGAGCACGCTGGCGAGATGTTGTGCCGGCGTGACCGCGAGCAGCAGGTCGGCCTCGGCCACTTCGGCGAGGTCGCCGGTGGCGCGGATCGTCGGCGCGAGGCTGGCGGAGGGCAGGAACAGGCTGTTGCGGCGGTCGCGGTTGATCTCTTCGACCAGCTCGCTCTCGCGCGCCCACAGCAGCAC
>JAEWKG010000296.1 GCA_023386135.1 Pseudomonadota bacterium
CAAAGAATAGGCGCTTTGCGCGCGGAACAGCCCTTCTCACTGGCGATCGCGGCGGGGTTCGTTCCGACTAAAGTACCTCAGAAGGCTGATTGTACTCCCTCAACCTGTACTGTCTAACGCGTGGCCGGCGCTTTTGCCTGAGGCTTGCGGACGCTCGGGATTGCCACCTCGCGCGATCCTGGCTATGAGCGCTGAAGCCGCAAAGGGAGCGACGGGGCGCGATCGGTATTGGCAAAGCTCCCCGAAGATTGAAGTCGGACGCGGCCAGGCCCAACAAAACGCGAGCCTCCATGCGCCTTTCGCGATACTTCCTTCCCGTGCTGCGCGACACGCCCAAGGAGGCGGAGATCGTCTCGCACCAGCTGATGCTGCGTTCGGGCATGATCAAGCAGGCCTCCGCCGGCATTTACTCGTGGCTGCCGCTCGGCCTCAAAGTGCTGAAAAAGATAGAACAAATCGTCCGCGAGGAGCAGAACCGCGCCGGCGCCGTCGAGCTTCTGATGCCGACCATCCAGTCCGCCGACCTGTGGCGCGAGACCAAGCGCTACGAGGCTTACGGCAAGGAGATGCTGCGCATCACGGACCGACATGAACGCGACATGTTGTTCGGTCCGACGGCGGAGGAGGTCGTCACCGCCATCTTCCGCGACACGGTAAAGAGCTACCGCGACCTGCCGAAGAATCTCTACAACATCCAGTGGAAATTCCGCGACGAGATACGCCCCCGCTTCGGTGTCATGCGCGGCCGCGAGTTCCTGATGAAGGACGCCTACTCCTTCGACCTCGACGCCGCCGGCGCCCGCGCCGCCTACCAGCGGATGTTCGTCGCCTACCTGCGTACCTTCGCGCGCCTCGGCCTCAAGTCCATACCCATGGCGGCGGACACCGGCCCCATCGGCGGCGACCTGAGCCACGAGTTCATCATCCTCGCCGAGACCGGCGAGAGCCAAGTCTACTGCCACAAGGACCTGATCGAGGGCGAAGTCCCGGGCGCCGACACCGACTTCGACGCCGACCTCTCGCCCATCGTCCAGGCCTGGACCGCGAAGTACGCCGCCACCGACGAGAAGCACGACGCCAAGCGCTTCGAGGCCGAGGTGCCGGCAGACCGGCGCATCTCCGCCCGCGGCATCGAGGTCGGCCACATTTTCTTCTTCGGCACCAAGTACTCCGAGCCCATGGGCGCCCGCGTGCAAGGCCCCGACGGGCAGATGGTGACGGTGCAGATGGGCTCCTACGGGATCGGCGTGTCGCGGCTCGTCGGCGCCAGCATCGAGGCGAGCCACGCCGACGCCGGCTGCGTGTGGCCCGCCCCGGTCGCACCCTTCGAGGTAGGCCTCATCAACCAGAAGGCCGGCGACGCGGCAACGGACGCGGCCTGCGCCGACTTCGAGGAGAAGCTCGAGCGGGCTGGCATCGACGTGCTCCACGACGACACGGGCGAGCGGGCCGGCGCCAAGTTCGCCACCATGGACCTCATCGGCCTGCCCTACCAGCTTATCGTCGGGCCGAAAGGCCTGAAGTCGGGCGAGGTCGAGATCAAGCACCGCGCCTCGGGCGAGCGCGAGACGCTGAGCGCAGAGTCGGCGGTAGACCGTCTCGCCGGCCTCCTGAAGAGCCGGCGCGTGCTGGCGTGAGAGACGAGGCGGCCGGCGCCGACGTACGGCCGGCGGGCAGAGACGGCAGCTGGGAGGGAAGACGCATGGGGACGCCCGCCGGGACGAGGCCGTTCGCTCCCTTCGAGTGGATGCTGGCGCTGCGCTATCTGCGCGCCCGCCGCAAGGAAGGCTTCATATCCGTCATCGCCGGATTCTCCTTCGTCGGCATCATGCTCGGCGTCGCCACGCTGATCATCGTCATGGCGGTGATGAACGGCTTCCGCAAGGACCTCTTCTCCAAGATCCTCGGCCTCAACGGCCATATCGTCGTCTATCGCGTGGCCGAGCCCTTCAACGACTACAAGGAGATGGCCGCGCGCCTCATGCAGGTCGAGGGCGTCAAGCATGCCCTGCCGCTCATCGAGGGTCAGGTGATGGTGTCCTCCCCTGTGCAAGCGACCGGCGGCTTCGTGCGCGGCGTGAGCGAGGCAGACATCAAGGCCCTGCCGCTCGTCGCCGACAACTTCCGCTTCGGCTCCCTCGACGGCTTCGACCAGAGCGGCGGCATCGCCATCGGCACGCGCCTTGCCACGGCGCTGCGCGTGACCGTCGGCGACAGCGTGACGCTCGTCTCGCCGCGCGGGGCCTCCACCCCGTTCGGCACCGCGCCGCGCACCAAGGCTTATCCGATAACCGCCATCTTCGAGCTCGGCATGTCCGAGTACGACCGCACGATGATCTTCATGCCGCTCACCGAGGCGCAGCGCTACTTCTCCAAGGGCGGCCAGGTGGACGTGCTGGAGGTGGTCGTCGACGACCCGGAGAAGGTCGGCACCTACGGGACCGAGATTCGCAACGCCCTCGGGCCGGGAGTCCAGCTCAACGACTGGCGACAGCGCAACGAGACCTTCTTCACGGTGCTGGAGGTCGAGCGCAACGTGATGTTCATCATCCTG
>JAEWKG010000035.1 GCA_023386135.1 Pseudomonadota bacterium
CCGACTGCCCCCCCCCCCCCCCCGCGCCCCCCGGGGGGGGGGGCGACGGGTCCGGGGTCGCGTGGGGCATCGTCGAAGGGCTGACCACCGAGATCGGCCCCCGCCTCGACGGTTCGGATCGGGAGGCTGCTGCGCGGGAGTGGGCGAAGGACCGGCTGACCCGCCTCGGCTTCACCAAGGTGCGCATCGAGCCGTTCACCATCCGCGGCTTCGTGCGCGGTGACGATCGCGCCAGCCTGACCACGCCGGTGCCGCAGCCGCTCGCGATCACAGCACTCGGCACCAGCGCGCCGACCCCGCCCGAAGGGATTACCGCGCCGGTGGTCTATTTCGAGACGCTCGATGCGCTGAAGGCGGCGCCCGAGGGATCGCTGGCGGGCAAGATAGCCTTCATCGACCACGCGATGCGCGCGAACCAGGACGGCTCGGGCTACGGTCCCTACGGCACCGTGCGCCGCCAAGGCCCGGCGATCGCTTCGGGCAAGGGCGCGATCGCGGCGGTGATCCGTTCCGCCGGAACCGACAGCCACCGCAACCCGCACGCCGGCGGCACCAACTTCGGGCAGGGCAGGGCGATCCCCGCGGGCGCGGTGTCGAATCCCGATGCGGACCTCATTGCGCGCCTCGCCGCGCGCGGCAAGCCGCTCACCGTGCACCTGACGCTGACCAGCCACCCGCAGGACGGCATGCCATCGGGCAACGTGATTGCAGACCTGCCGGGCAGCGACCCGAAGCTGCCGCTCGTGCTGGTCGCCTGTCACCTCGATAGCTGGGACCTCGGCACCGGGGCCATCGACGACGCTTCGGGCTGCGGGATCGTCACCGAAGCCGCGCTTGCCGCGCACAAGGCGGGTAACCGCCGCACCATCCGCGTGCTGTGGGCGGGGAGCGAAGAGCTCGGCGGTTTCGGCGGCAACGCCTACGCCAAGGCCCACGCCGACGAACCGCACGCGCTGGCCATGGAAAGCGACTTCGGCGCGGACCGGGTGTGGGCGGTCAAGACCAACTTCGGCGCTGGCAATGCGGACCTCGCGGGCCGCATCACCGCAGCGCTCAATCCGATGGGCATCGTCCCGCAGCGCGGGAGCGAGGTGGAGGGCGGCACCGATGTCGGCGCGATCATCGCGGCGCAGAAGCTAGCGGTGATCGACCTTGCGCAGGACGGAACGCGGTATTTCGATTATCACCACACGCCCGACGACACGCTCGACAAGGTCGATCCGGCGCAGCTCGCGCAGAACGTCGAGGCGTGGACCAGGGTGCTGACGATCGTCGCCAACGAACGCGGCGATTTCGCTCCGGCCAAATAGCCGTCTCGCGCGTTGACCCGTCGGAATGGTTCTAGCGAAAGGAAGCGTTTTGGCCGACAAGCAGTATAACGTCGCGGTAGTGGTCGGCAGTCTCCGCAAGGAGTCGATCAACCGCAAAGCCGCGCTTGCGCTAGCGCGTCTGGCGCCCGAGAGCCTCAATCTCGAGCTGGTCGAGATCGGCGATCTCCCGCTCTATGACGAGGACGTCGAGGCCGCGGGCGCACCAGCCGCGTGGACCGGGTTCCGCGAGGCGATCAAGGATTCGGACGCGGTGCTGTTCGTCACGCCCGAGTACAACCGTTCGGTGCCCGGCGGCCTCAAGAACGCGATCGACGTCGGCTCGCGGCCCTATGGCCAAAGCGCGTGGGCGGGCAAGCCGACCGCGATCATGAGCGTCTCGCCCGGCGCGATCGGCGGCTTCGGCGCGAACCACCACCTGCGCCAGTCGCTGGTGTTTCTCGACATGCCGGTGATGCAGCAGCCCGAAGCGTATGTCGGGGACGGCTTCCACCTGTTCGGCGAGGACGGCGGAATCGTGAAAGAGGGCACCGAGAAGTTCTTCCAGAAGTTCATCGATGCCTTCGCCGAGTGGATCGGGCGAACGGCGAAATAGAAGATGGAATTTTAGTCGATTGGTCGGGGAGACAGGATTGGCTGCGCCGATCCTGCTCCTCTCTCCCACTCTCACTTTGTTCGATTGGTCGGGGAGACAGGATTCGAACCTGCGACATCTTGCTCCCAAAGCAAGCGCGCTACCGGGCTGCGCCACTCCCCGACCTATCGTTGCCATCCGGTGGGCCCGGCAGGATTCGAACCCGCGACCTAGCCGTTATGAGCGGCCAGCTCTAACCGCTGAGCTACAGGCCCCCGAAAGCCGGACCGACTGCCGCCGGTCGCGGCGCGGTAGCCGCGCAGGGCCATGCTGGCAAGCGGCTCAGCGCGTGACCGAAGACAGGATCTCGCCGACGCTGGTCGGCGCGACGCCGCGCATATCGAGGTACATGTAGACCCGCCGCAGCCAGTCGTAGAGCCGTTCGAGGTCCGCCTCGCTGCGCACGTACGGCGTGTGCCCGGGTGCCAGCGAGGGGCTGTGGAAGCTCAGCACCAGCAGCGGCAGTCCGTCGTCGAGCGCCATGTCGATCCCGCGCAGCGCTTCCTCCGCGGTCACCCCTTCGGGGGTCAGCGCGATGCGTTCGAGCAGCCCGACGCGCGAGAATGCCCCGGTCAGGATAGGCACCTTACCGAGCAAAGGATGGACCCAGCGGCCCTGGCGGCGCAGCATGCCCCAATAGACCGTCGTCAGCGGCAGCTCGAGCACGCGGCGATCCGCGTCGACCCAGTAGGGCTTGAGCGGATGGCGGCTGTAATCTGGGCCGTGCCCCGCGCGGTAGTCGAAGTTCGCCCTCACCGAGCTGTCGATCGGCACCCCCGCGTCGCGCAGGATCGCGGCGGTGGCCTGTCCCAGGCCGTAGCGGCCCGCGCGGTAGATCAGCGGCGGGTCGCCGAATGCTTCCTCGATCTTGTCCCGCAGCGCCATGAACTTGGCGCGCTCCAGCTCGGGCGGGAGATTGCCGGCGTAGCTGTTGTGGGTGCTGACCTCCTCCTCGAACGGTGGGTTGACCCACGGGTGGAGCTGGACGCCGACCTCGGCCTTGCCGGCCTTGACCGCGCCGCCGATCACCTCGGCCGCTGCCGGCGAGGTCGCGATGGGCCAGTCGACGAGATACACAGGCACCACGCCGAGCCCTTCGCAGAACTCCTGGAACCGGGCGATGTGCGCGATGTGGGTGAGGCCATGCCGGTCGCGGGTGAACGGGCCGGACCAGTCGAATTCTTCCTCGGTATCGACGGTCAGCAGCGAGCGGGTGCCGAAGCCCGGCGCGAACTTGGCTGAGGAGCCGGGCACGGGCGGCGCGGTGATGGGTCGATCCATGCGGCAGCCCCCGAAGCCTGGCGGCTATTTCAGCCGAACGCTGCGCCGCCGAGCGAGGGGCTACGGGTGGCTCCGGCCTCGGTCAAGCGCGGCAGCGTCAAGGTCAGGGTCGCGCCATCGCGCACGAGATCGCCGCCCGCCGCGCGCGCCTCGGCCCGGGCGAGCCGCAACGCAAAGCCGGCACCGAACATGCCCGCGCTGACCGCGCCGCCGCCCGCACGGTTGTCGGCGGCAAACACGTCGTCGTGCGCCGCGAGAGCGCCCGGCAGGGCGGCGGTGAGCGACAGCGCGCGATCGTCGCAAGCGAGCTTCAGCGTGAGCGCTTCGCCCGATCC
>JAEWKG010000203.1 GCA_023386135.1 Pseudomonadota bacterium
GATGCACTACGCCCGCCGCGGGATCATCACGCCCGAGATGGAATACGTGGCGGAGCGCGAGAACCTCGGCCGCGCGGCGATGAAGCGCGAGCGTGACGGCCAGGACTGGGGCGCAAGCATCCCCGACTACGTCACCCCCGAATTCGTGCGCGACGAAGTCGCGCGGGGGCGGGCGATCATCCCGTCCAACGTCAACCACCCCGAGGCCGAGCCGATGGCGATCGGCCGCAACTTCCTGGTCAAGATCAACGCCAACATCGGCAACTCGGCGGTCGCGTCAGACGTCGCGAGCGAGGTCGACAAGATGGTCTGGTCGATCCGCTGGGGCGCGGACACCGTGATGGACCTCTCGACGGGCCGCAACATCCACGACACCCGCGAATGGATCATCCGCAACAGCCCTGTCCCCATCGGCACCGTGCCGATCTACCAGGCGCTCGAGAAAGTCGGCGGCATCGCCGAGGACCTCACCTGGGAGATCTTCCGCGACACGCTGATCGAACAGGCCGAGCAGGGCGTCGACTACTTCACCATCCACGCCGGGGTGCGCCTGCCCTACGTGCCGATGACCGCGAAGCGCGTGACGGGCATCGTCAGCCGCGGCGGATCGATCATGGCGAAATGGTGCCTCGCGCATCACAAGGAATCGTTCCTCTACGAACGCTTCGACGAGATCACCGAGATCATGAAGACCTACGACATCGCCTACTCGCTGGGCGACGGCCTGCGCCCCGGCTCGATCGCCGACGCCAACGACGAAGCGCAGTTCGCCGAGCTTTACACCTTGGGCGAGCTGACCAAACGCGCCTGGGCGCAGGACGTGCAGGTGATGATCGAAGGCCCCGGCCACGTGCCGATGCACAAGATCAAGGAGAACATGGACAAGCAGCTCGCCGCCTGCGGCGAGGCGCCGTTCTACACCCTCGGGCCGCTCGTCACCGACATCGCGCCGGGCTACGACCACATCACCAGCGGCATCGGCGCGGCGATGATCGGATGGTTCGGCACGGCGATGCTCTGCTACGTCACCCCCAAGGAGCACCTCGGCCTGCCCGACCGCGACGACGTGAAGGTCGGCGTGGTCACCTACAAGCTCGCCGCCCACGCCGCCGATCTCGCCAAGGGCCACCCGGCCGCCAAGGTCCGCGACGACGCGCTGAGCCGCGCCCGCTTCGAATTCCGCTGGCGCGACCAGTTCAACCTGTCGTTGGACCCGGACACGGCCGAGCAATACCACGACCAGACCCTGCCGGCCGAAGGCGCCAAGACCGCGCACTTCTGCTCGATGTGCGGCCCCAAGTTCTGCTCGATGAAGATCACCCAGGAAGTGCGCGACTTCGCCGCCAAGCAGAACGCGGGGGCGGACAGCTTCATCGCCGCCAATCCTCCCCGGCACGGGGGAACCGAAGGTCTGGCGAAGCCAGAGCGGGACCATGCGCAGCATGGTGGAGGGGCACCCGCGACCCTCGCCGACGCCGAAGCCGGGATGGCGGAGATGAGCCGCGTCTATAAGGAGAGTGGGCGGGAGCTATATATCGGTGCTGGGGGGCGGGAGCACGATTGAGTGGGCGTTTGACCTACTCGTCACATCCAGGGCCTATTACAATAGGGTGGGTTACTGCGCCCGCTAATAGTTCTTGAAAGGAACTTTCAATTTTGCCACGTTCGTCTCATTGGTGGAGGCTCACATGGCAGACAAAAAGACAATCTTTGTAGCATTCGCAATGGAGGACAAGGCTCAGCGCGATCTACTGCGAGGGCAATCACTTCGCACCGATAGTCCTTTTGAATACATTGATATGTCGGTCAAGGAGCCGTACGACAAAGAGTGGAAGGAGCGGGTGACTACGCGTATTCGCCGCTCGGATGGTGTCATCGCGCTCGTCAGTGCGAACTCGCTAACATCGTCGGGCCAGAAATGGGAAATCGCGTGCGCCAAGAGCGAAGGCGTGCCTATAAGAGGTTTTTGGGCGTACACGGACGATCGCACCAACATTGAGGGTTTAAACACTAAAGTTTGGACTTGGGACAACATCGCTTCCTTCATCGACTCATTGTGAAGCCCACATGCGAAGAGCGCTTGTTGTAGGTATCGACCACTATGAGAGCATTTCGCCGCTGTTTGGGGCGGTGGGCGACGCATATTCAGTAAAGGCAATGCTCGACAGGCATGCAGACGGTTCGATAAACTTTCAGACAAACTTGCTGGTCGGAACGGATCAAAAGAGCCTGATCACCCGTCACGAACTCAAAGAGGCAATCCGCGAGCTCTTCGCCGGGAAGGGGGAAGCTGCCTTTCTCTACTTCGCGGGCCATGGACATCTTGAAGCGACCGGAGGCTATCTGTGCGCCGGGGATTGTAAGACGGGCGATGATGGAGTGTCACTGTCCGAAGTCCTCGTCTTGGCTAACGAGTCGAAGTTCCTTAATCGCGTGATTGTTTTGGATAGCTGTCACAGTGGTATCGCTGGCAGCAGTCCGACTCACCCAGCGCTAACTGAGATAGCAGATGGGGTGACAATTTTGACGGCCTCCACATCAGAGCAATATGCTCAGGAGGCAAACGGGCAAGGTGTCTTCACTAGCCTCATGGTCGATGCGCTCGGAGGCGCTGCGGCAAATCTCGTAGGCGATGTAACTCCGGGCGGAGTGTACGCTCACGTCGATCAGTCGCTCGGAGAATGGGGCCAGAGACCGGTCTTCAAGACAAACGTGGAGCGCTTCATCTCGCTGCGGAAGGTCAAGCCGCAGGTTAATGTTGAGGATCTGCGACGAATTGCAGAGCTGTTCCCAGCGCCCGGCTACGAATTTCCCTTAGATCCTACGTTTGAGCCAGAGCGGCCAGAATTTAAGTCTGCGGAAGCACCCGACATCCCTGATCCGATTGCGGAAAATAACGCGATCTTCGCCATCCTGCAGGACTTCAATCGGGTAGGTTTGGTCGTACCGGAAGGTGCCCCTCACATGTGGCACGCCGCTATGCAGAGCAAGAGCGTGCGCTTAACTGCACTCGGCGAGCACTATCGTCGGCTTGCGTCGAAGAACCTTATCTAGTCGAATGTCTACTCCCGAAGAGCCAAGCAATGACCTTGTCGAGCAGTTGGCTTGCATAGAGCATGAGCGTTGGGCTCATTGGCAGCAATACGTCCACGACAAATCCGAGAAGCTGCCTGACGGCTCACTTCGAATCCCTGCCGACTTAGTCCAAAGATGGGATCGGCAAATCAAGACGCCATACGACCAGCTTAGTGAGGACGAGAAAGAAAGTGACCGAGAGCAGGTTCGACGGTACCTGCACCTAATCGCAGTTAATCCTTAATCCCGCCCCCCGCAACTCCGCCGCCCGGTCAGCCACAGCCACCACATGCGGAAGTCGGCGGCGAGGCTCCATAGGGGGTAGGCGAAGGTCGCGGGGCGGTTCTTCTCGATCCAGAAGTGCGCCACCCACGCAAAGAAGTAGCCCGCCACCGGCATCGCCAGCAGCCACCAATACCGCCCCGTCACCAGCGCGAACGCCGCCACCGCCACCACCAGGCTCGTTCCGACATAATGCAGCGCGCGGGTGCGCGGGCGCGAGTGCTCGCGCAGGTAGAACGGCCAGAACTCGGCGAAGGTGGCGTAGCGGGCGGGGGACGAAGCGGGCTCGGTCATGCGCCAAGGCTGCGCCGATCGGCGGCGCGGCGCAAGCGGGTGGGCCGAAGTCCCGGCGTCAGACGCTCTTGCAGCGTGAAATCCTGTTCGTTATAACACTCGTATGAACGCGACGCTCAAGATCACCAAGATCGGCAACTCCGCGGGGATCGTCCTGCCGAAGGAACTGCTGACGCAACTGGGCGCCGAAGTCGGCGGGTCGCTGTCGGTCGTCACCACTCCGCGCGGGATCGAACTGTCGGTCGAGGAGCCCGACTTCGAGGCGCAGATGGCCGCCGCCCGCGAAGTCATGGCCCGCCGCAAGCAAGCGCTGCGCGAACTCGCGAAATAACATGGCGGAGGACTGGCACTGGATCGCCACCGACGTGGCGGCGGCGGCGCATGGCGAGCAGCTTGCCGAGCACGGCGGGCCAGTCGGCGTGCGCGATCGCGGCGCGCTCGAAAGCGCGATGATGCGCCCGCGCAACCTTGCGCAATACGGTGAGCCCGACCTCGCCGAGCTCGCCGCCGCTTACGCCTACGGCATCGCGCGGAATCATCCGTTCACGGACGGCAACAAGCGGACCGCGGCGGTCGTCTCGGAAACCTTCCTCGTGCTCAACGGCCATCGGTTGGCGGCGAGTGACGCCGAGCTGGTCGTCGCAATCCTTGCCCTGGCGGCCGGCGAACTGAACGAGGACGAGCTCGCCGACTGGTTCCGCCAGCATCTCGCCGCAGGTTAGCGCAACCGCGCGCGAAACCCGCGCCGATCTTGCGCGCGTGTCAGGGGGCCTTGTCGCTCGCCCCCGGCACCAGTTTCTCCACCAGCCGCTTCAGCTCCGCCGGCGTGGTGTGCCCGGCCACTACTTCGTGATAGCCGATTCCGGCCTTGCGCAGCGCTTCCTTCTTGACCGCATCGCGCGCGGCGGCGCTGCCCTGGTGATGGCCGTCACCTTGGTATTCGATCGCGTGCCGCACGCGGCAGTCCGTGTCCATCAGCGCAAAATCCACACGCTTTGCGTTCACGCAGCCGTATGCCCGCTTGTCGGTCGAAGCGAGAAACTCGCCGAGCGAAACCTGCGCCATCACCTGCCATCCGGGATTGCGCGCGATCACCGCGGCGTCGAGCGCCTTGAACACGACTGCCTCGGGGCGGTTCAGTAGGGCGCGGGCCTTGAATTCGGCGGCCATCACCACCCGCAACTGCTCCGAAGCGCTGGCCAAGGCCTCGCTTTCGCCCGGCTTGGCGACGACCTTCAGGTCGGGCCGGTAAGCGCGCCGTGGCCGGAAGCGTCGCCCCTTCGACTGGGGCGAATTCAATATTCGCGCGCCGATCGCGATCACGGCCAGGAACACGACCGCGAAAACGACGAGCGAGCCAGAATTGGCTATATCCGCTAGCATGCGTGCAATCCCCTCATCGCTGCAAATGGCAGATTATCACGCCGATTAGGTA
>JAEWKG010000110.1 GCA_023386135.1 Pseudomonadota bacterium
GCCCCAGCCCCAGCCTCAGCCCCAGCAAAACATGGCGGTTGCCGAGTGCGAACGCGCCATCATCTCGGTGATCCTTGGTGGCTCCGAGCCGGGATGATTGGGGTTGCCGCTGAGTGACTCTACCAGAACGATCTACTTGTCGCCGAGCAGGAGCTCTGGGATGCGTTTCGGTCTGGCGACGTGCCTGTAGCGCCACCCCTATCGCCGCCACCAAAGCCTAGCGTGGTGCGTGAGGTCTACTTTCAAGGCGGGAGCGCGTCGGTGGCTTCCGCCGCGACTGGCTTATGCGCTGTGAGGAGCCAAAGCATAAGGCCGCCACCGTTCAGCTAAAACGCGAGCAAGCCTGACCTAGCGTACGCGTTCCGCCACGGTATCAAGGTCGAGCGCAGCAAGGTGTTCACCATCAAGGAACTCGGCAGTGATGTTGCGTGTTTGTCATTCGATCAAATGCGATTGCCGGAGGAGTGGCGCGAGACGGCGTGACAAAGACCTTGCTTATCTCCCGTGACAACTACAGTTACCGTACCGTCAACGATGTCATCGAACAGCAGGCATTTGAAGTATACAATTGGTTCTGGTGTAAAAATTTGCTTCCAGTCCCACGCTACTAGTGATTGCGGTTTTTACCTATTCTATTCCCAGCGCCCGATTCCGAAGATAAACGATCAGGTCATTGAGGTCGAGAATAGGTTGATCCCTGTCGAAGGCGATTTCGGGGTGGATCAGCCCGCCGCGCACGAGATATTTGCAGCCTTTGAAAGCAGGATCGATCTGGCAGGTCGAGAATTGGGATATGAATATTGTTCCTGGCCGTCCGTTCACCTCGGCCAGCGCAGTTAGCGCTCGGAATCCGCCGGGCGGGGGGCATTCTCCTTGCGTTGGGTGCGGCTTGAAATAGAGCTGCACCCTTGGATCAGCGGCGAATTCGTTGGAAAGGCGCTCGACGATCTTCAGCTCCTGATCGCGAACGATGCTCGTGAGGCCTGGAAAAGTTTGGCTGAGGAGTACAAGGCGGATTTGCTCGTTCGATCCGGCGGCGGGCAACTCGCGCAGCGGAGCCGCATCGGTCAGCAGGCTGCGATCGTAGCGGCAAGGTAGGACGGCAATGTAGAAGGCCTCCTGCACGTCGGTCAATGTTGTGAAATGCTCGTAGGCGTGGACCGGCAGGTATTTGCCGACACCGTGCGCCCGGTTGATGTGGGGAATTTCCATTCGCCGGAGCATGCGGCTGAATTCCAGGCTGCCGAGGTTGAATTCATCCGACATCTCGACCCGCACATATCCCCGCCGCGCGAGATCGCGAGCATGACTCAACTGCGCGCGCGCCTCCAGCCGCATCACGGAACGGATATCGCGCCGGCGCAGCACCGCGACCAAATCGCGCGCGTGATATCCGTGGCCGGCGAGCTCGAAACGGCGGCGCTCACGAATAAGACGTCGGAAATAGCGCAGTTGCCGCTTCAGACTGAGCGGGTAGGGATAGATGGCCCGCAATGTGTTGTCCGCCTCGGGGTCGAACACCAGTTCGATATCGTCGACATAACCCTTGCGGTAAACCGTGGCCGAAATGGCGCCCGGCAATATGCGCTGAATGCGGCCGACAAAGGCGAACAACCAGTGCGAGAGGGTCTTGAGGACCACCGCGCGCAACATCGCCGCGGTCAGACGTTGGCGGTACACGTCCTCCAGGGGCGATACGTCATCGAGACGATCGCTTAGATACCCATCGCTGTCGGCGACGAAGGCGGCCGCCTCCCCGGCGTAGAAACCCTCCGCGTAGCGATGCGACCAATTGATTCGCCGGTGCATGGTGTAACGGGACTCGCCGACGGCACTGGCGGCTCGAGCCAAACGCGCGGAAAAGGCGACGGATTCTCTGAGCAGGGGAATGTCCAATTGATTCGCAACTCTCTTCGCCCAATGTTCGAAGCAACCTTCGAAGCGCAGATCGCGCCTGAGCGCGCGCTCGCCGGCGAGCTTACCAGCCGCGGTGCCGCTAGGGGCTTTTCCGGCAGAATGCCACTGGTGTTCGCCGGCTTCCAGCCTCGCGTCGAGTGGCGTCATGACAAAGACTCCCCGGCCGGGCGTTCAGCTTGCAATCGGGAGGCGGTCCGCTAAGGCGCGCAGCGACAGCGTGACAGCACTCTGGAGCCGTCAGCAACTCGGTCGGGACGGGCGCGAACTTTGGGTCATAGATTGCAAGCGAACGTGGGGGCATTCTGGCTGACGGCCGGGTTCTTCACCTTCGTCTTCCTGTTCGGAGGCGGTTCGCGCGCCGATATTCTGTCGCTAGTGTTCGTCCGCCCATTGGCGGCCATCGCGCTGGTGCTCGGTGCGGTCCGCCTGAGCTCGCAAGACCTCTATCGCTGGCGCTGGCTGCTCGGGATTCTGGCCGCGGCTGCGCTGCTGGCGATCGTGCAGATCATCCCGCTGCCCCCCGGACTGTGGCATGCCCTGCCGGGACACGGGATCATCGCCGACATCGATGCGGCTGGCGGCCTTGAGGGCATTTGGCGACCGATCAGTCTCAGCCCGACAGACACGCTCAATGCGCTTTTCGCCCTGTTCGTTCCGGCGGCCTTCCTGGTTCTGCTCGTGAAGGTCGATCCCGCACGGCTCGACCGTATGATCGTCCTGGCCTTGGCGCTCGGTCTCCTGTCGGCGCTGGTCGGAGTGGCGCAGTCGGCGGGGCCCGGCGGGGGGCCACTGTACTTCTATCGCATCACCAACCCCGAATTCGCGGTCGGCCTGTTCTCGAACCGCAATCATCAGGCGGTGGTGTTGGCTTGCCTCTACCCGATGCTAGCGATCGTTGCTTCCCGCTCGAATGCCAAGCCAGGGTCGGTCAAGCCGCGGCTGGCAATGACGGTGCTGGTTGGCATCGCCCTCGTGCCGCTCATCCTCATCACCGGCTCGCGTCTCGGCGTCGGATTGGCCATATTGGGCATCCTTTCGGCGCCGTGGGTCTACCGCAAGCCCGCTATCTCCCCAAGCATCCGTCGCGAATCCAGAACGCGCAATTACGCCCCGGTCCTGATCGGCGCGGCCGCCCTTGCAGCGGTTGCAATGACCGCTGTGCTGGCCAACATTTCCGTATTCTCCCGCTTCGCCGGCGGCCATGACGTCGCCAGCGACCTGCGATTCCGCATATGGCTGCCGATCATGCGGATGACGTGGAACTATTTCCCGTTTGGTGCGGGTCTCGGGTCGTTTGATTACGCATACCGCATTGGCGAGCCGGACGCGTTACTGATTCCCCAATACATCAATCACGCGCACAACGATTATTTGGAGGTCGCTCTCACGGGTGGCCTGCCCGGTGTGCTGATCGTGCTGGCGGCAGCGATCGCACTGGCCACGCGCCTGATTGTCGTCATGCGATCCAGACGAGATCAAGTGGCGCCGGTCGCGCGAGCCGGTGCAGTTGTTGTGGTTCTCATCGCCGTTGCTAGCTTGTTCGACTACCCGTTACGCACACCGTCAATCGCTTGCATCTTCATTTTGGCGACAGTATGCCTCTTGCAAGAGCGGACGAGTGACCGCAGCGGTCCCGAATTTCCGACCTTCCCTCGAAAAAAGAACGCGTTATGAGCTTCGCCCTGAAAACCCCTATCGCTGCCGGGTTGAGCCTGCTCGTCAGCGCGTGCGCGACCGCTCCGATGATCACCCAGCCTGCTCCGGGGCTGTCGGTGCTGCGCAACGAGGGCCTGCCCGCGCCGAGCGCGGTCAACATGTCGCCCATGACAGACGGCTTCGTCCTTGGTCCGAGGGACAAGATCCAGATCAACATCTTCGGCATCGAAGATCTCTCGGTGCGAGAAACACAAATCGATGGCGGAGGCAACGTAGGGGTTCCGCTGATCGGATCGGTGCGCGCCGCAGGCCTTACTCCCGGAGAGCTCGGGTCGGTGATCGCGGAGGGCCTCAAGTCTAAGGGCGTCAAGAATCCGCAGGTGGCGGTGGGTCTTACAGAGCAAGTGAGCCAGGTCGTTTCGGTTGAAGGGGAAGTCCGCGACCCGGGCATCTTTGTGGTGGAAGGACAGATGACGCTGATGCGCGCGATCGCAAAGGCCAAGGGTCTGACCGAGTTCGCGCGTACAAACGAAGTGCTGATCTTCCGCAAGGTCGGTGACCAGAAGCTCGTCGGCGTCTACGATCTGCGGGCGCTTCGCAGCGGGACTTACGAAGACCCGCGGGTCTATTCGAACGACCTCGTTGTCGTCGGCGACTCCCCGGCACGTCGCCGGTTCAAGACTCTGGTCGAGGGCGCGGCCCTGCTAACTCCGCTGATTTACCTGTTGCAGTGAGTGTTGAATGTTGATCGCGAATACTCCTCCAAGCGGCACTATGGCGTTCGCTGCTGATTCAGCACTTGGCCGGAGGACCGATGACGGCCGCACCGCGATGCCGCTGCTGGTTCAGTATTGGGCCATCCTCAAGAAGTGGAAATGGGTTGTCGCCGGACTCGTCGCCGGATGCCTCGTGCTGGGTTTGGTCGTCACGCTGCTGATGACGCGGCAGTATACGGCAATCTCCCGCCTCGAGATCGATCGCGAGAAGCGCCAGGTGACATCTGCCGAGGGGCTAGAAACTTCCGACGCCAGCCGCGACCTGGAGTTCTATCAGACGCAGTACGCGTTGCTGGAATCACCCGCTCTTGCCGAACGTGTTTCGCGTAGGCTCAAGCTGGTCACCAACGAGCGGTTTTTCGAGGCGCATGGCGCAAGGCCCGAGGACGCCGGACTGCTTGGCGGGAGCGCTTCAATTCTGACGGCCGACGAGCGTGCGGATCGCGAGAAGCAGGTCCTGAACATTCTCTTGAAGCACGTGAGCATCCGGCCGCTGCGCGGATCGGCGCTGATCGATGTCGCCTACACGTCCGCCTCTCCCGACATTTCGACTCAGATTGCCAACGCCTGGTCACAGGAGTTCATTCAAACGAGCCTCGACCGGCGATTCTCCTCCGCGTCGGCTGCGCGCGCCTACCTTCAAGACCGACTCAATGGCCTGCGCTCGCGACTGGAAGATTCGGAACGGAACCTCGTAAATTATGCCTCCGAAAAGGGCATCGTCACGATCGTTTCCGGAGGATCCGAGGGCAATCCCGAGGTCGAACGGACGCTGGTTTCCACCGATCTTGACACGCTCAATCAGGCGCTGGCGAAGGCGACTGGTGATCGCATTGCCGCAGAGGCGAACATGCGGGGGGCGTCCTCTGCGCTAAGCTACGACGCTCTCAGCAATACCGCGATCTCAGGCTTGCGGCAGAAGCGCGCCGAAGTGGCGGCAGAAGTCGCGCGGCTTTCGACCCAGTTTGAGCCGGGCTACCCGGCTCTTGACGCTCTCACGCAGCAGCTGCGCGCACTCGACGCCAGCATTCAACGCGAAGAGTCGCGGGTACGGGCCACGCGTACTGGCGCGCGAACCGAAGAGTATCGCGCCGCGCTCAATCGCGAAAACGATCTGCGGGCCCAAGTGAACCAATTGAAGGGCGACCTGGAAACTCAGCGCCGCGCTGGCATCCAGTACAACATCTACAAGCGCGACGTGGATACGAACCGCGAACTCTACAACGGTCTGCTTCAGCGCTACAAGGAGATCGGGGTCGCTGGCGTCGGCGAGACGAACATCTCAATCGTCGACATGGCGCGCACGCCCGACGTCCCTTCATCTCCGAATCTGCCGTTGAACATCGCCCTGGCATTGCTGGCGGGCCTGGCCTTGTCGGTTGCTGCAGTCTTCGCGCTGGAGCAGGTGGATGAAGGGATTAAAGACCCGAGCGAGGTACCCAACTTGCTGCAGGAGCCGCTTTTGGGCGGGGTTCCCGAGGTCAAGGACTTCGTCGCGATCGAAGACTTGCGAGATCCGAAGTCGGAGCTTTCCGAAGCCTATATCAGTATCTGGTCGAACCTCGCCTTCTCGACCGATCATGGACTTCCAAAAGCGCTGGCCGTCACCAGCACCCGCCCGGCGGAAGGGAAGAGCACGACGTCGATCGCGCTTGCGCTCGCTATCGCGCGCACCGGCCGCCGGGTGCTGCTTATCGACGGCGACATGCGCTCGCCTTCGCTCGATAAGCTTCTCAACCAGAGCAATATGCGTGGCCTGTCGAATTACCTGTCCGGCGACGACGACTGGCGTGGCCTCGTTCAGCAGTTGCCATTCGACAATCTCAGCCTGCTGACCACCGGCCCCAAGCCGCCCAGCGCGGCCGAACTGTTGAGTTCGTCGCGCCTGTCGAATCTGATCCAGACGATATCGAAGGAATACGACACCGTTCTGGTCGATGCCCCGCCGGTGCTGGGTCTCGCCGACGCGCCGCTACTCGCCCGCCATGTCGAAGGCTGTGTGTTCGTCGCCGAGGTGGAAAGTGCCCCGGTTCGTGAAATCAAAGCATCCATCGCGCGTTTGCGCGGCGTGCAGGCTAACGTCATTGGCGTGGTCCTGACCAAACTCAAGGAGAGGGCGCAGGGCTACGGCTACGGCTACGGCTATGGCTATGGCCACCAAGCCGGTGAAAAGGCGCCCGAGATCGAAGCTGCATGAGCGGAGAACCCCCTCCGGCCAGGTGGCAGCACCCGATCAAGTCCGTGTTCGCCTGGGTTCTCGCGCTACTTCTTGCCGCGGCCGCATTCGCCGGAGCGGTTTCGAATGCGCTAGTCGATGTAAACCCTTCGATTGTGAGCCAGATCGGCATCGGCAATCGAGGGGATGCCAACCTTACCTTGACGCTGATCAAAGTGGGGACGGGCAAGATCAAGCTGACGGACCCGCGAGTCGAGAAGACCGCCATCGATGCGCTGGCGGCGTGGCCCGCCAATGCCCGGGCCCTCGTGCTGCTGGCGATGCGATCGACACAAGCCGGCGACAAAGCCGAAGCGCTGCGGTATGCTCGGCTGGCCAACCGCCTAAGTCGCCGCGAGCTTGGCGCGCAAGTCGTGCTGCTGAGTGACGCGCTCGGTCGCCGCGATTTGCCTGGGGCAGTAAAGCTGCTCGACGTCAGCATGCGCTCGGCCGGCGAGCGCCAGAGAGCGGTGATGTACCCTGTGCTCGCAAAGGGTCTCCAGCAGCCCGGTTTCCGGCGCACCGTCGCACCCGTCATCGATCAGCGGCGGGAGTGGGCGCCGTCGTTTTTCACCTTCGCGGTGGAGGAGGGCGAAGCGGTGAACGAGGTTGCCGATCTCTACCTCGCGGTAAGGCCCGCGACGCGACAATTCCTCGCGCCCACGCTGCTTGCCCGTCTGATCAGCAAATTGACCGACGCCGGCCAGGTCGACCGGGCCCGCAGAATGTATCTCGCGACGCCGGGGAAGCAGGCGGCCACGCTCGCCGACCCGGCAATGACCGCCGCGACTTTCGATCCACAAATCGGCTCGCTCGGCTGGCGACTTGAAGACAGCCCGACCATCTCAGCCCGGCAGGTGCAGGGCGACCACACTGATCAATACGCCGCCATGGTGGATGTTGGTCCCGGTGACGCGTCTCTGGCGCTCAGCCGCATCCTTTTCCTTGCCCCCGGCACCTACGGCTTTTCGGCGCACGAACAGCGCGACGGCGACCAAGGCGATGTCGCCTCGCAGTGGATTCTGCGCTGCAACGGCACCCCCGACGGCGCGGAAATCTGGCGCTCGGGCGGAGCGGCGCGGATAACCGTGCCGGGGCAGTGCCGCTCGCAGCTCATCCAGTTGATCGTCAGCCAGACCGATTCCGCGAACTATGGCCAGCTGATCGTCGACGATATCAAACTCACCCGCGGCCCATCCGCCGCCGCTGCGGCTCCGTCCACGCAACGGGGCAAAAAGGGGAACTGATCTTGGCTGGTGGTAAAGTCTTGGTGACGGGGAGCGACGGGTTCATCGGCTCGCACCTCGTCGAAGCACTCGTGCGGCAGGGCGCGGATGTGCGCGCGTTCGTCGCTTACAACAGCTTCGGCACGTGGGGCTGGCTCGACAGCGCCGCCGACGACGTGCGCGGCAGTTTCGAGGTGTTCGCAGGCGACGTGCGCGACCCGTTCGGGATCGAGGCCGCGATGCAGGGGTGCGACACCGTCTATCACCTGGCCGCGCTGATCGCGATCCCTTACTCCTACCACTCGCCCGCGAGCTACGTGGACACCAACGTCACCGGCACGCTCAACGTGGTCCAGGCCGCGCGCAAGCTGTGCGTGGCGAAGGTGGTTCATACCTCGACCAGCGAGGTCTATGGCACCGCCCGCTTTGTGCCGATTACCGAAGAGCACCCGCTGCAGGGCCAGTCGCCCTATTCAGCGAGCAAGATCGGCGGCGATCAGATCGCAATGTCCTACTACACCTCGTTCGAGACCCCGGTGGCGACGATCCGGCCATTCAATACATACGGCCCCCGACAGTCCGCGCGCGCGGTGCTACCGACGGTCATCACCCAGATCGCCAACGGCGCGCGGACCATCCGTCTGGGCGCCATCTCGCCCACGCGCGATTTCAACTATGTTTCCGACACGGTGGCGGGCTTCATGGCCGTTGCTGCCTCGCCAAACTCGGTGGGCGAAGTGATCAACGTCGGCAGCAACTTCGAGATCACCGTAGGCGATGCAGTGCAGGTGATCGCCGACGTGATGGGCGTAACGGTAGAGATCGAGACCGATGAGCAGCGCATGCGCCCCGAAAGGAGCGAGGTCGAACGGCTGTGGGCGGACAACGCCAAGGCCAAGCGTCTGCTCGGCTGGAGTCCGGAATATGCGGGGCTCGAGGGATTCCGGCTGGGAATCGAGCGGACGGTCGACTGGTTCGCGGATCCAGCGAACCTGGCGCGGTACAAATCCGGCATCTACAACATCTGACCGATGGACGCCGCCATGCCCGCCGCGGAAGCCCACACGCTGACTGCATCGATTGTGGAAGCCGTGCGCGAAGTTCTCGGCCCGCGGCCCAACAAGGGTGTGATCGCGCTGCACGAGCCCGAATTCGCGGGTAACGAGCGCGACTACGTGCTCGATTGCATCGACACCGGCTGGGTGTCATCGGTGGGCTCGTATGTCGACCGGTTCGAGGCGATGCTCGCCGAATACACCGGGGCGAAGCGCGCGGTGGCGGTCGCCAACGGCACGGCGGCGCTGCACATCGCGCTGCTGCTGGCGGGGGTCGGGCCGGGCGACGAGGTGCTGATCCCTGCGCTTACCTTCGTCGCTACCGCGAACGCAGTGTCCTACGCCGGCGCGGTGCCGCACATGGTCGACAGCGAGCCCGAAACGCTCGGCATCGACGTCGGCAAGCTATCGCAATACCTCGCCGCGACTGCCGACATCGTCAACGGACGCTGCGTCAATCGCCGGACGGGAGCGACTATCCGCGCGGTGGTCCCGATGCACGTATTCGGCCTGATCGGTCGGATTGGCGAACTGAGCCGGTTGGCCGGCGAGTGGGGCATCGCGGTAGTCGAAGACGCGGCCGAATCGCTCGGTTCCACAGTGGGCGAGCGGCACGCAGGCACCCTCGCATCGGTCGCGGCGACCAGCTTCAACGGCAACAAGACCATCACCACGGGCGGCGGCGGCGCCATCCTGACGATGGACGAGGATCTGGGCCGCCGAGCCAAGCACCTGACTACGACCGCGCGCGTGGCGCACCGCTGGTCGTTCCTCCACGATGAAGTCGGCTTCAACTATCGCCTGCCCAACATCAACGCCGCCCTCGGTTGCGCGCAGATGGAACGGCTCGATGACATGCTCGCGCGCAAGCGGCGTCTCGCCGAACGCTACCGCGCGCGCTTCGCGCCGGTGGACGGGGCCGAGATTCTCACCGCGCGCAGCGGAACGACATCGAACTACTGGCTAGTCGCACTGCGGCTAGACACGGCAGATGTTGCCGCGCGAGATGCACTGCTCGAGGCACTCAATGGCTCGGGCTACATGGCACGGCCGGTCTGGACGTTGATGCATCGTCTACCGATGTATGCGGGCGCTCCGCGGATGGACCTGGCAAGTGCCGAACGGCTCGAAAAGCAGATCGTCAACCTCCCCAGCAGCGCGAAGCTCGCGCCGCCGACGTGAGCGGCTTGCTCGCCCTGATCCCCGCGCGCGGCGGTTCCAAGGGCGTGCCGCGCAAGAACGTCATGCCGATCGCAGGCCAGCCGCTGATCGGCTGGACTATCGATGCG
The DNA here is from genome assembly GCA_023386135.1 of Pseudomonadota bacterium. Lineage (GTDB taxonomy): Bacteria > Pseudomonadota > Alphaproteobacteria > Sphingomonadales > Sphingomonadaceae > Tsuneonella. Next base: position 10,135 of record JAEWKG010000110.1, read on the forward strand.
GCGCTGGCGAGCGGGGTGTTCAACCGCGTGGTCGTCAGCACCGAGGACGCCGAGAGCGCCGAGGCCGCCCGTGACTGCGGTGCCGAAGTTCCGTTCATGCGGCCGGCGAGCCTCGCGGCCGACGACACGCCAGGCATTGCCCCGGTGCTTCACGCGCTCGGCGAACTTCCAAGTTTCGACGCGGTAGTGCTGCTGCAGCCGACCTCGCCGCTACGCTCGGGCGAGGACATCGCCGGCATTGTCGCCTTGGCCAGCTCGAGCGGGGCGCGTTCCGTAGTTTCGGTGTCCGAGCCCGACGCGCATCCGCAATGGACCTATCGCATGGGCGCCGACGGGGTGCTCGCGCCGTGGGAACCGCCCGCCGGTGCAACGCGGCGGCAGGATCTCGAAGCAGCCTACGCGCTCAACGGGGCGATGTACTACGCCGAGTGTGATTTCGTGCGCGAAACCGGCGCGCTAGTGGGGCCGGGCACGATCGGCTATCCAATGCCGGCCGAGCGATCGATCGATATCGACACCCCGCTCGACTGGCGGATCGCGGAGCTGATGTTGATGGACTCCCGGATCGTGGCAAAGGCCTAGCCCATGGAAACGACATACATCTTCGGGACATCGGGCTTCGCCCGGGAAGTGCGCGACATCGTCGCGGCCTTGGGCGGCGAAACGGTTTTCGTCGCGCGCGATGCCGCAGAGCGCGATGGGTTCACCGGACCGGAAAGAGCGATCATCGAGGGCGACCTCCCCAGCGATGCGAACCTGGCCATCGGGATCGGCGATAACGGCGTGCGGGCCCGGATCGCCGCGCGTTTCGAAGACCGGACGTTTCCCAACCTGATTCACCCGTCCGCCACGATGGGCAGCGGGCAGGCGGATCTGATCGCGCAGAGCCGCGGGGTCGTGCTGTGTGCCGGCGCACGCCTGACGAACGGGATCGCAGTGGGCGATTTCGTGATCGTGAACCTCAATGCGACGATCGGGCACGACTGCCACATAGAGGACTTCGTCAACATCGCGCCGGGAGCGAACATTTCCGGGTACGTCCGCCTGGAACGCGGTTGCTGGATCGGCACCGGAGCGGCGATCAACCAGGGCGGCGCGGACAAGCGACTGGTAGTGGGGGCAGAAACCATGATCGGTTCGGGCTCGGTCGTGGTAAAGGATTGCGAGCCGGGCAAAGTGTACGTCGGCATCCCGGCGAAGGCGCGATGAGCGCCACGCTGATCATCGCCGAAGCGGGTGTTAATCACAACGGCGACCTCGCGATGGCGCGCGCGCTCGTCCGGGCCGCCGCGGCGGCCGGCGCGGACATCGTCAAGTTCCAGACTTTCGTGACGGCCAAGAGCATTGCCCGCGATGCCCCCAAAGCCGGTTACCAGGTCGAGGCGACGGGAGCCGGCGAATCCCAGTTCGAGATGGTTCGCAAGCTCGAGCTGTCGCGCGCCGATCACGAGGCGCTGATCGCAGAGTGCGAAGCCTCCGGCATCCGGTTCTGGTCGACCGCGTTCGACGACGAAAGCCTCGACATGCTCGTCGAACTGGGAATCGACCGATTGAAGATACCTTCGGGCGAACTCACCAACCTGCCCTTCCTGCGCGACATCGCACGCCGTGGATTGCCGGTCATCATGTCGACCGGGATGTCCACGCTCGAGGAGATCGGCGATGCGGTGGCGGTGCTCGAGAATGCCGGGCTGCTCCGCGAGAACATCATCATCTTGCATTGCAATACCGAATATCCGACTCCGATGAAGGATGTGAACCTCAAGGCGATGGCCACGATCGCCGAAGCGTTCGGCACCACCGTCGGCTATTCGGATCATACGCGCGGGATCGAGGTGCCGATCGCCGCAGTGGCCCTGGGCGCCAAGGTTATCGAGAAGCATTTCACACTCGATCGTGACTTGCCGGGCCCGGACCACCGGGCAAGCCTCGAACCGAAAGAACTGGAAGCCATGGTGCGGGCGATCCGCAACATCGAGCAGGCCATCGCCGGTGATGGCTCCAAGTCGGTCAGTCCGAGCGAGGCGGGAAACCGCGAGATCGCCCGGAAATCGATCGTCGCGGCACGTCTGATCGCGAAGGGCGAAGTGCTCGGCCCTGCCAACCTCGCGGTGAAGCGGCCGGGGACGGGTATCTCGCCGATGCGGTGGGACGAGGTGGTCGGTACCGCCGCCATCCGGGAATTCGCGGCGGACGAGCCGATCGCACTGTGACGCGCCGCGTCTGCATCCTGACCGGCACGCGCGCGGAATACGGATTGCTCAAGGGCGTGATCGAAGGCGTTCGCGAACATCCCGCGCTCGACCTGTCGCTTATCGTGACCGGCTCTCACATGTCGGCCGAACATGGCCTGACCGTGCGCGAGATCGAGGCCGACGGCGTGCCGATCTACGAACGGATCGCCATTCTCGACGAAGGCGACGGCGATGGCCCGGCTGGTGTGGCGCGCGCGATGGGCCTGGCGCTGTCGTCACTGGGCGCGGCCTTCGCACGGATCGAGCCGGATATCCTCGTCTTGCTGGGCGACCGTTACGAAATACTCGCGGCTGCCTCGGCGGCACTGGTGGCCACGATCCCGGTAGCGCACATCGCGGGCGGGGAACTGACCCAAGGCGCGATCGACGATGCCATCCGCCACGCGGTCACCAAGCTGTCCCACCTCCATTTCGTCGCGACCGAGCAGTATCGAGACAGGGTCGTCCAGCTCGGCGAAGATCCCGCGCGGGTGTTCGTCGTCGGCGGCCCGGGGAGCGACGCGCTCTCCACCACGCCCCTTCTTGACCGGGACCAATTGGAGCAAAGTCTCGACTTCCGGTTTCTTCCACGCAACTTGCTGGTGACCTTCCATCCTCCGACGCTCGATCCGGGCGCGGCGCACACGCAGATGCAGGCCATGCTCGATGCCCTGGACGATCTGGACGAGTCGACCGGGCTGATCTTCACCATGCCGAACGCGGATGCCGGCGGGCGCGCGCTCGCCCGGCAATTGGAGACATGGGTCGCAGGACGTACCTGCGCACGCCTCTACACGTCATTGGGCCACCAGAGGTATCTCTCCACCATGTCGGTTGTCGACGGCGTCGTCGGGAATTCCTCGAGTGGCCTGGCAGAAGCGCCCAGCTTTGGCATTGGCACGGTCAACATCGGCGATCGCCAGGGCGGGCGCGTGCGCGCGCCTTCGGTGATCGACTGCGCACCCGAGCGCGACGCGATCTCGGCGGCGATCGCACGCCTGTTCTCGCCGGAATTCCAGCGTATTGCTCAAGCGCGCGTCAACCCTTACGGGGGCGGCGAAACCGCGCGGGAAATCGTTCGTATCCTCGTCGAGCACCCGCTCGAAGGCCTCGTTCGCAAGCGCTTTCACGACTTGCCGTGCTCCCCGGCGTGACCTTCGCGCGCGAATTGGAACCGATCATGCTCAGCGAGCACTTCCGACAATCGCTACTCAGCTATCCGGCGACGATTCAGCAGGCCGTCGAATGCATCGATCAGGCCGGGGTCCAGATCGCAGTGGTGGTCGACGCGCGCCAACGGCTGATCGGGACCGTCACCGATGGCGACGTGCGCCGCGGCCTGCTGCGCGGGTTGACCCTCGCAAGCTCGGCCGACGAAATCATCCAGCGCGACCCTTTCGTTTTGCCCGCGAGCATGGACCGGCAGGCAGTTGTGGGGCTGATGCAGGCTAACCGCATCCACCAGATACCGGTTGTCGACGAGGACCGGCGCGTAATAGGCCTCCACGTGCTCGACGAACTGACCCAGCCGGTGCGCCAGCCGGGCCGGATGGTGATCATGGCGGGCGGGAAGGGCACTCGGCTTCGCCCCTATACCGAGAGCTGCCCCAAACCCATGCTGCCGGTCGCCGGGCGCCCGATGCTCGAGCACATCATCGAGCACGCGCGGGCGGACGGGTTCGAACGGTTCACGATCTCGCTTTTCTACCTCGGCGAAATGATCCGCGAGCATTTCGGCGACGGTTCGCGCTGGAACGTGGCGATCGATTATGTCGAGGAAAGCACGCCATTGGGCACCGGCGGCGCACTTTCGCTGCTTGACCCTCCACCCGACGCGCCCTTCATCGTCACCAACGGCGACGTGCTCACCGACGTGCGCTACTCCGACATTCTTGCCTACCACCAGTCGCATGGCGCGGAAGCGACGATGGCCGTGCGTTCGCACGAATGGCAGCACCCCTTCGGCGTGGTACATACCGACGGCGTGGAGATTGCGGGGTTCGACGAAAAGCCGGTTCTCCGAACCCACATCAATGCCGGCATCTACGTGCTCGGGCCGGCGGCGCTCACCCATCTTGAGAGCTGCGAGCACTGCGACATGCCCAGGCTATTCGAGCGACTCCAAGCTTCCCATATGCGCACAATCGTCTATCCGATGCACGAGCCATGGCTCGATGTCGGCCGCCCGGACGACCTAGAGCGCGCCCGCAGCGAACGGTCGGCCTGATCGCGCGCGTAGATTGCAACGAAAAGAGAGTTTCGATGAAGATCGGCCCCAGCCCCGAAGTGGACCTGTCGCGTTTCGCGCAGCCCGAAGACCAGTTGGAAGTCTACTACGGCCTACCCCGCGACGTGCGCTTTTGCGCCAAATGCAACATGTCGAACCAACAGCCGATGTCGAGCAATGAGTACGCGCACGGCGCCGGCTCGACCAAGGTAACGATGCAGTTCGACGACGAAGGCGTTTGTCACGCCTGCCGGTTCAACGAACTCAAGGAAGACACCGCCGAAATCGACTGGGACCAGCGCGAGCGCGAGTTGATCGAGCTGTGCGACCGATATCGCAAAGACGACGGCAGCTATGACTGCATCGTCGGTGGCAGCGGGGGCAAGGACAGCGCAATGCAGTCGCACCTCCTCAAGTACAAGTACGGTATGCACCCGCTGACGGTGACCTGGTCGCCGCACCTCTATACCGACATCGGCTGGAAGAACTTCCAGGCGTGGCTGCACGAGGGGGGGTTCGACAACTATCTCTACACGCCGAACGGCAAGATCCATCGGCTGCTGACGCGCAACGCCACGATCAACCTGCTGCATCCCTTCCAGCCGTTCATCCTCGGCCAGAAAACGTTCGTCGCCAAGATGGCGGCCAAGCTCAACATCCCGCTGATCTTCTACGGCGAGATGCCGGGCGAGTACGGCGAGCAGGTCAGCCATAAGACCTCAAGCTATGCCGCCGGCGCGGGGGAGGCCGAGAGCGAGGGCTTCCAACTCGATTATTACCGCGGGCGCGACGTGCGTGACATGCTGCTGGGCGGCAAGCCGATCGGCGAATATATGGACGAAGGCGTGCCGCTCGCAGACCTCAAGAGTTACCTACCGATGGAAAATGAAGTCCTGATCGAGAAGGGCATCGACTGGAAGTATCTCGGATATTACGTGCGGTGGGTCCCGCAGGAGGCCTACTACTACGCGGTCGAGCACACCGGCTTCGAGGCCAACCCGGTACGCACGGAAGGTACTTACTCGAAGTACAACAGCCTCGACGACAAGGTCGATGGGTTCTTCTACTTCACCCGCTGGATCAAGTTCGGGGTCGGCCGGACGATGATGGATAGCGCCCAGGAAATCCGCAATCACCACATCACCAAGGAAGAAGGCCTGGCGCTTATGGAGCGGTACGAAGGCGAATATCCCGCTCGCTACGAGCGTGAGTTCCTAGACTACGTCGGCATGACTCGCGAGGAATTCCTTGCCACCTGCGACCGGTTCCGCTCGCCGCACCTGTGGATGGTCGAAGATGACGAATGGAAGCAGCGCCACACTCCGTGGGGGCGCACGGACCAGCGCGCGTGAGAAACGCCCGGCTCATCGCCCGGCTCGACGTGAAGGGCGCCAACCTCATAAAGGGTATCCACCTCGAGGGGCTGCGCATTATCGGAGACCCGCAGGAGTATGCCCGCCGCTATTACGAAGCCGGCGCGGACGAGTTGATCTACATCGACATCGTCGCCAGCCTCTACGGCCGCAACAACCTGTCGGACATCGTCTCTCGCACCGCGCGCGACGTGTTCGTGCCGATGACCGTGGGCGGGGGTCTGCGTTCGGTCGACGACGTGCGCGGGATGCTGCGCGCGGGCGCCGACAAGGTGGCGATCAATACCGCCGCGATCCGACGGCCCGCGCTGGTGACGGAAGTCGCACGGACGTTCGGCTCACAGTGCATGGTGCTCGGCATCGAGGCCAAACGCGTCGGGCCCGGCAAGTGGGAGGCGTTCACCGACAATGGTCGCGAGTACACTGGGGTCGATGTGATCGAATGGTGCCGCCGCGGGCAGGAACTTGGTGCAGGCGAGATTCTGCTTACCTCGGTCGATCAGGAAGGCACGCGCAAGGGGTTCGATTTCGAGCTGATCGAGGCCGTCGGCGAGGTCGTCTCCATCCCGGTCATCGCGAGTGGGGGCATGGGTTCGGTCGAACACATGGTCCAGGCCTACGCGCGCGGTGCCGATGCCATCGCGGTGGCCGATATGCTGCATTACAACCGCGCGACCGTGGGCGACATTCGCGCCGCCGCCACCGTTGCAAGCATGGGTGTACGCCAGGATGTGGTCGTCACATGAGCGGTGCCGTCACCATCGTCGATTACGGCATCGGCAACCTCTACTCGGTTGCCCGCGCGATCGAGGCCGTCGGCGGTGATGCCCGGCTGGTGCACGACACCGCCGGCATTCGCGACGCCGACCGCATCCTGCTGCCCGGCGTAGGTGCCTTCGCCGAATGCGCCACCACCCTCGCGCAGCGCGGCCTGACCGACGCGGTCAAGGCATTCGCCGAGACCGGTCGGCCGTTCCTCGGCATTTGCGTAGGGATGCAACTCTTATTCGACTACAGCCTTGAGTTCGGCCGCCACGACGGCTTGGGCCTCGTCGCGGGCCACGTCGCGCCGATCCCCGAAGCGGATGCGGCGGGGAGGCGCAAGGTCCCTCACATCGGGTGGAGCACTCTTCTTCGCCCCGAGGGCGGGCCGGACTGGACCGGGACGGTACTCGAGGGGAGCGTTCCCGGGAGAACCTCGTTCTACTTCGTCCACTCGTTCAGCTGCCAGCCCGACGATCCGCACGCGCTTCTTGCGCAAGTCAATTACCGCGGCTTCCCAGTTGCCGCGGCCATCGCGAAGGACAACATCACCGCGTTCCAGTGCCACCCTGAAAAGAGCGGCCCCGCGGGACTCGAGGTGCTTGCCCGCTTCCTGCGCCAGTAGGTCCGCGGTGCCGATCCCACCCACTGAACCCGTTCCCGGCGTGGCCGGGCCACTGCGCGGCCTGCCACGCGCGGCAATCGACGGGATCCGGTCAGCGCCCGGAAGGGCAATCGTGCTCTACGCGATCGCATTCGGGATGGCGGGTCTCACTCCATTTATCCTTCTGCCTATCCTCACCCGCGCGCTCGAGCCGGGGGAGTTCGGCCAGGCGTCCTCGTGGATCATCGTCGCGGGGCTCATCGCCAACATCGGTGGCCTGACCGTTCATGGGCTGGTGAGCGTACGCTATTTCAAGGTCGACCGTGCGGCGCTACGCCGGTTGATCACCAGCGCGCTTGCTCTAGTCGCAATCGTACATGCCGCCTTCGGGGCGTGGCTGACGGTCGGACCCGATCCGGCGGCTGGGTTCACCCACCTACCCAAGGCGTTTTCGATCGGCGCCACTCTCACCGCCGCCGCGATCAGTTTCAATCTCGTCGGCCTTGCGGTCGTCCAGATGGCTGGCCGGCCGGGATTGTATCTCGCTTCGCGCGTGCTCCAGTCGGTGATCGAGATCGTCGGTTGTCTTGCGCTATTGCGGTTCCTCGACGCCGGGCCCGAGGTGCGCATCTATTCCTACGGCGCGGCGTTAGCGACTTGCGCGGTGTGCGGGTTGGCTTTCCTCGCCACGCAGGGCCTTCTGGCGCGGACACCGGATCGTTCCAGCATAAGCGACACTCTGCGTTTCGGCGTGCCGACGGTACCGCATGTGGTGGCAGGTCAGCTGCTCGGCAATCTCGACCGGCTGATGGTCTCTTATGTGCTTGGGGTTCAGCAACTGGGGGTGTTCATGGTCGCATCGCAACTGGGCATGGCGCTGAGCATGGTGATCGAGCCGCTCAATCGCGCGCTCGCCCCGTGGCTGTTCGCGCAGCTCGCGAAGGACGACGATGAGACACGCAGACACCGGATTGTGAAGGCGACCTACGCTTTGTTTGCCGGACTGCTGGCGCTCGCGCTGTTGTCGGCCGCGGCGTTCATGGCGCTGTTCGGCTACATCTTCCCGCCAGAATACGCGGCCGCCAAGGTGGTGATCCCCGCGATCGCGCTGGGGATGGCGTTCCAGGGAATGTACTATGGCGTCGTGAACTACGTGTTTTATGCCGAGGCCACCGGCCGCTTGTCGATAGTGTCGGCGACGACAGTGACACTTGCATGTTTTTCGTCGTATCTGCTCGTCAGTCGATGGGGGATCGTTGGAGCCGCGGTCTCATACATGTTGACGAACCTCGTATTGTTTCTGGTCGTCTGGCGCCTTTCCGCCAATGTGCTGCCAATGCCTTGGCTGTCGGCGGCGAGAAGGGCCCAATCTGGCGAGAAAGGCCAGCAGTGATGCACATTTCTCTCGGATAACCCAACGTGGCACGCTTACTAGCT
>JAEWKG010000162.1 GCA_023386135.1 Pseudomonadota bacterium
CCGCTCACCCCCGATAAACGCTACATCCTCGTGCGCGGCCGCCTGTGGCGTGCGAGCAACCCGGCGCTGTCCGAGGCCGAGCGGCAACGGCACATCGACGCCCTGATGGCTGCACGCCGCGCGGTGCGCGATGCGAAGGACGATCCAGCCGCGATGAAGCAGGCCCGCGCCGCGGTGCAGGCGGCCAAGGTCGCGCTGGGCGAGCGGGGCCAGGTGTGGTGGACCGACGGCGCCCCCGACTTCAACCGCAAGCTCGCCAGGAACACGCCGTACGCGGAGTGGGCTGCCGACCACAGCGACACCTGACGCTGGAGCGCTACTTGCGGTCGATCTGGTAGCTCACCCTGATCCGCACCCATTCGCCGACCAGCACCCGGCCGCCCTTCTGCGGCGGGCGCACCTTCATCTGCCAGGCCGAAGCGAGCACCGCGCGGCCCATGCCGGAGCCGGCGGGCCACTCGTCGACCAGCTTGCATTGGTCGACCCGGTACTCGGGCTCGGTCTTGCAGGTCATCAGCGCCCAGCCCGGGTCGGCGGTGGAGAGATAGCCCGCCATCTCCTGCTGGGTCGGCTCACGGTACCAGCGCGCGGCGTAGATCGGCTCGCCGCTGGCGGTGTGGTCGACCACTTGCGAATCGCCGGGTGACGATCGGTCGGGCGGCCCGACGGGTCCGGACATGTCGTCGCGCACCACCGCGCGGATGCGGTTGCTGGGCGCGGCCGGCGGCGCGGGCGCCTTGGCGACCGGAATGACCGCGGCGGGTGGCAGCGGGATGGGCGGCGTGATCTCGCGCGGCGCGGGATTAGGCACCGGCGGACGCGGGACCGGCGGCAGCGTGCGGGGCTTGGCGGCGTGCTCGGGCTTCGGCTCGGGCGAGTCGGGTTTCTTCTCGGGCGGGAAGTCGATGGTGGTGAGCGAGGATACCGGCTTGCGCAACGCCTCGGGCGCGCCGCCCAGGGTCAGGATGGCGAGGAACAGCACCGCCTCGATGGCCAGCGCCAGCACGATGCCGACCGCGCGACGGCGGGCACCGGGCCAGCGCTGGTCGATCGCCGCCAGCGTCGATTGCAGGGTGGGCATGGTTCTTCAGCGATCCGGCAGCGGCGGCAGGCGGCGCGCTTTACTGCGCGCAAGGCGCGAAGGCTATCGGCTAATCAGGCGCGCGGCGCTGCGCGGCGGTAGCTTAACGCCTCGGCGACGTGGATGCGGCCGACCTGGTCGGCGCCCGCGAGGTCGGCGATGGTGCGCGCGACGCGCAGCATGCGGGTGTAGCCGCGTGCCGACAGCCGCATCGCTTGCGCGGCCTGCATCAGCAGCTTCGCCCCCGCTTCGTCAGGCTTGGCAAAGCGTTCGAGGGCATCGCCGTCGAGTTCCGCATTGGTGCGCGCGCCAGTTTCCGCGAGCCGCGCGGTCTGGATCGCGCGGGCCGCGCCGACGCGCGCGGCAACCTCGGCGCTGCCTTCGGCGGGCTGCGGGAGCGCAAGATCGGCGGCGCTGACCGGATCGACCTCGACGTGAAGGTCGATGCGGTCGAGCATCGGGCCCGAGACCTTGCTCTGATAATCCGCGGCGCAACGCGGGGCGCGGCTGCAGGCGAGCGCGGGATCGCCCAGGTGTCCGCACCGGCACGGGTTCATCGCCGCGACCAGTTGGACGCGCGCCGGGAAGCTGACGTGCGCGTTGGCGCGGGCGACATCGACCTTGCCGGTCTCGATCGGCTGGCGCAGCGAATCGAGCACCGCGCGCTGGAATTCGGGGAGTTCGTCGAGGAACAGGACGCCGAGGTGCGCGAGGCTGACCTCGCCCGGCTTCACCCGCAAGCCGCCGCCGGTGAGCGCGGCCATGCTCGCCGAATGGTGCGGCGCGCGGAACGGGCGCTGGCGGCTGATCCGACCGCCTTCGAGGATGCCGGCGACCGAGGCGACCATGCTGGTCTCCAGCGCCTCGCCCGGCGTGAGCGGCGGGAGGATGCCGGGCAGGCAGCTCGCCATCAGCGACTTGCCCGCGCCGGGTGGGCCGACCATCAGCAGGTTGTGCCCGCCCGCCGCGGCGATCTCGAGCGCGCGCTTGGCGGTTTCCTGGCCTTTGACTTGGCGGAGGTCCGGCCCGTAACCCGGCTCCTCGACCTCCCCCGGAGGCGGCTCGGGCAGGCGCTGGGTGCCCTTGAGATGATTGAGCAGACTGACCAGATCAGGCGCCGCCAGCACCGGCACCCCGCTCGCCCAACGCGCCTCGCTGCCTTGAGCGGCGGGGCAGATCAGGCCTGCTTCCTGCTCGCTGGCGTGGATCGCCGCGAGCAGCACGCCGGGCGAGGGCGCGATGCGGCCATCGAGCGCCAGCTCTCCGACCGCGATCCAGTCGCCGAGCTGCTCGGCGTCGGTCACCCCCATCGCCGCCAGCAGCGCGAGCGCGATGGGGAGATCGTAGTGGCTGCCTTCCTTGGGCAGGTCGGCGGGCGACAGATTGATGGTGATGCGCTTGGGCGGCAGGCTCAGCCCCATCGCGGCGAGCGCCGCGTGCACCCGTTCCTTGCTCTCGCCCACCGCCTTGTCCGGCAGGCCGACGAGGTTGAAGCGCGGCAGTCCGGGCGCGACCTGGCACTGCACCTCGACGGCGCGCGCCTCCAGCCCGAGATAGGCTACCGTCCTGACGAGTGCGACCACGAAACCCCCTGCGTGCCTGGCTTGTGGCGGGATTTGAGGAGGCTGTCGAGTGGGAGGCCCACCCCCAACCCCTCCCGCCTGGGGGAGGGGAGCGAGACTTGGCGAACCGCAGGTGAGCCTAGCCGCAGCGCGGTGGGCACCTCAGCGTGGTGAACGAAATCGCAAGCATGCCGCTTGGCAATTCGGCAAGGCGCGCGGGCGCAATCGGGCATCATGCGCCGCGCCTTCGTCCTTGCTGCCAGCCTCCTCGCGAGCCTTGCCGCGCCCGCGCACGCGCAGAGTTACGTGGTCACCGAGACGGTAACGGTCGAGGAATGGACCGAGGACGGCGCGGAGCGCCTCGTCGCCGCACACGGTCCGGCCATCGCGCAAGGAGAGGCCTATGGCCCGTTTCGGGTGATCGATGACACGCATGCCGCGCTGGTCGACGTCAGCGATGGCGCCTCGCCGGGCGAGTTCCAGGCGATGTTACGCGACCATCCCGGCATCGCCACGCTCGAGATGCTCGAGTGTCCCGGCACCGACGACGACACCGCCAATCTCAAGCTCGGCCGAATGATCCGCGCTGCCGGAATCGCCACACACGTCCCGGCGGACGGCTCGGTGCGGTCAGGCGCCGTCGAGTTGTTTCTTGCCGGCAAGACCCGGCAGATCGACGACGGCGCCGAGTTCGCGGTCCATGCCTGGCGCGACAGCGATGGCCTGGGTCCGCGCGACTTCGCCGCCGATTCGCCGGTCAACCGCGCTTACCTCGATTACTACCGCGAGATGGGACTGGCCGACCCGCGCGCGTTCTACGACATGACCAACGCCACGCTCAACGCCGACGCGCGCTGGCTGACCGCGCAGGACATGCGCGCCTGGGTAGGCGAGGCCAAGTCGCCTGCCATAGCATACCTTGACTTGGGGCACGGCTTCCCATAGTGGCGCCGGCCTGACGGGCCTCCCCAATCCATTTGGGACTGGGTGGCCCCTTTTGCATTTAGACATACCGAGGATCCGATGAAGCGGACGTTCCAGCCCAGCAATCTCGTGCGCGCCCGCCGCCACGGTTTCTTCGCGCGCAAGGCGACCCCCGGCGGCCGCAACGTGCTGCGTGCCCGCCGCGCCCGCGGCCGCAAGAAGCTCTGCGCCTAATCTTTTTGCGAGCGCGCCTCCGCGCGCTCGTCCTCGCTGCTGTTTCCTCGCCTCTGGCTCGGAGCAGCTGCGGGCGGCCGGTTGGCCTTGCGGGCTCCCTAGCCGGGAGCCCGTTTTCGTGCCTGCTGTTGCAGCGGTGTATTAGCTCCCTATATCGCCTGACATGACCGTGGAGACCATCCGCAAGCGGGCCGATTTCCTCGCCGCGAATCGCGGGATCCGCGTCGCGCGACCGGGGTTCGTGCTGCTCGCGCATCCCAATGGCGGGCGCGGGCTGCGGTTCGGGGTCACCGTTACCAAAAAGATTGGTAACGCGGTCGTCCGCAACCGGATGAAACGGCGCTTCCGCGAGCTGCTGCGCGCCGCGTTGCCTGCCGAGGGTCTTGCCGACCACGACCACATCCTGATCGGCCGCGATGGCGGGGTGGAGCGCGACTTCGCCCTCCTGCGGGGCGAGCTCACCCAAGCGCTCGCGCGCGCCACCGCCGGTAAAGGCGATCCGCCGCGGCGCAAGCGTAGTCCTCCCCGGAACGGGGAGAGGGACCATGCGAAGCATGGTGGAGGGGCACAGGCCGTAGGCGCTCCAATGCGAGTGCCCCTCCACCAGCCTGCGGCTGGTCCCCCTCCCCCGGAGGGGGAGGAATGAAACACCTCCTCATCCTCATCGCCCGCGCATGGCAGCTCGGGCCCAGCCGCATCCTGCCGCCTTCGTGCCGGTACGCGCCGTCGTGCTCCGAATACGCCATCGAGGCGCTGACGAAGCACGGGGGATTGAGGGGTGGATGGATGGCCGTGAAGCGTATAATGCGCTGCCACCCTTGGGGCGGGCACGGCTATGACCCGGTGCCCTGAATGACAGCCTCCGATAGACAAACGGGATCGACCTTCCTTGGATAACCAGCGCAACCTTCTCCTCGCCGTGGTGCTGTGCGGCCTGCTGCTGTTCGGCTGGGACGCCGCGACGAAGTACATCTATCCGCAACCGGCCGAGACCGCGAAGACCCACGAGGTCGCCGCGGCCGCCAAGCCGGCGGAGAGCGGCAAGAAGGTCGTCCGCACCCGCGAAGGCGGGCTGACCGATCCCGCCGCCGAGGCGCTCGAAGCGCGCGATCTCAAGACCGCCCTCGCCAGCCCGCAGCGGGTGCGCATCGACGCGCCGGCGATCGCCGGCTCGATCGACCTCGTCGGCGCGCGGATCGACGATCTCACGCTCAAGACCCACCGCCAGACGGTCGAGAAGAACTCCGGCCCGGTGCGCCTGTTCAGCCCCGCCGGCACCCCGGCGCAGCATTTCGCGCAGTTCGGCTGGGTCGGCACCAATGTGAAGGTGCCCGACGGCAACACCGTGTGGCAGGCGAGCGGCGGCCCGCTCGCGCCCGGCAAGCCGGTGCAGCTTACGTGGGACAACGGCCAGGGCCAACGCTTCGGGATCGAGTTCCAGATCGACGAGCACTACCTGATCACCGCGAAGCAGACGGTAGCAAACCTCGCGCCCGGCGCGATCGTGGTGCGGCCCTTTGCGCTCATCAACAGGACCAGCAACACGGCCAGCGCCAGTTCCTGGACCCTCCATTCGGGGCCACTGGGGTTCTTTGGGAATGGCGTGGACTTTGGGACCAATTACGATGACGTGGTCGACGCCGGGAAAGTCAGCCCTGAAGGCGAGGCTGGATGGATCGGGTTCACCGACATCTACTGGCTTTCGGCCTTGGTGCCGCAGTCCAATGCCGACACGGACGCGGATTTTCGTTCGCTCGGGAACGCACTTTTCCGCGCGGATCTGATCTACGATCCACTGACTGTGATGACCGGGCGTCAGATCGCGCGCACGACGAAGCTGTTCGCCGGCGCCAAGGAGATCGACGTCCTGGCGGGTTACGAAGACTCGGGTGTTCCCAAGTTCGGCAAGGCGATCGATTGGGGCTATTTCGAGGTCATCGAGAAGCCGATCCACTGGCTGCTCGCCACGCTCTATGGCCTCGTGCACAACTTCGGCGTGGCGATCATCCTGCTCACCCTGATCGTGCGCGGGGCGATGTTCCCGGTGGCGCAGAAGCAGTTCGCCAGCATGGCGGCGATGCGCGCGATCCAGCCGAAGATGAAGGCTATCCAGGAACGCTACAAGGACGACAAGCCGCGCCAGCAGCAGGAAGTGATGGCGCTGTACAAGGCGGAAGGCGTCAACCCGCTCGCCGGCTGCCTGCCGATCCTGTTGCAGATCCCGATCTTCTTCGGGCTCTACAAGGTGCTGATGCTGTCGATCGACATGCGGCACAAGCCGTTCGCGCTGTGGATCCATGACCTGTCGGCGCCCGATCCGGCACACATCCTCAACCTGTTCGGGCTGCTGCCGTTCACCCCGCCGGGGTTCCTGGCGATCGGCGTGCTGGCGGTGCTGCTCGGCATCACCATGTTCCTGACCTTCCGCCTCAACCCGCAGGCGATGGACCCGATCCAGCAGCAGATGTTCTCGATCATGCCGTGGGTGCTGATGTTCGTGATGGCGCCGTTCGCGGCGGGCCTGCTGATCTACTGGATCACCTCGAACCTGCTGACGCTGGCGCAGCAGAAATACCTCTACTCCAAGCACCCGCAGCTGCGCGCGCAGGCGGACAAGGACAAGCTCGACCGCGAGCGGACGGCAAAGGCCAAAGGGTGACGCCCGAAGACGAAGCGGCACAGGCCGAGCTTGAGGAACGCGCGCGCAAGCTCCTGACCGGCAAGGTCGAGTTCCTGCTCTCGGCGCCCAAGCTCGAATTCCTGCCCGACCCGGTCGCGCCGGAAATCGCCTTCGCGGGGCGCTCGAACGTCGGCAAGAGCTCGCTGCTCAACGCGCTGACCGGGCGCAAGAGCCTGGCGCGCGCCTCGGTTACGCCGGGCCGCACGCAGGAGCTGAATTTCTTCGACGTCGGGGAACCGCTGGCGATCCGGCTGGTCGACATGCCCGGCTACGGGTTCGCCAAGGCGCCGGTGAAGGTAGTCGAGCGATGGAAGTTCCTCGTCCGCGATTTCCTGCGCGGGCGGCTCGTTCTCAAGCGCACCCTGGTGCTGATCGACAGCCGCCACGGGGTGAAGGACGTCGACCGCGAGATGTTCAAGCTGCTCGACGAAGCGGCGGTCGGCTATCGCCTGGTGCTGACCAAGGCCGACAAGATCAAGGCCAGCGAGCTCGCCGCGGTGCACGCCGCGACCGAGGCCGAAGCCCGCAAGCGCACCGCCGCCTTCCCGCACGTCCACGTGACCAGCTCCGAGAAAGGCATGGGCATCGCCGAGCTGCGTGCCGCAGTGCTCGCCGACGCGGAGAGCTGAGCGGCGCTAGAAGTCGAGCCCGACCGCGGCGAAGGCGTGGAAGCCGGTGGGCCCGTGATCCTCGATCGTCGGCCCGCCGGAGGCGAGCAGGCGCAGCGGACCGGGCAGGTCGACGATAGCGCCGGCGCCCAGGCTGGTTGACGCTTGGCCGCCCACGGTGTCGGCACCCTGCCGTTCCGCCTCGACGCCTACCAGCAGCCGCTCGCCGAGCTGGCGGGTCACCGCCACACCGCCGGTCCAGTAGTCGCGGTTGCCCGCACCGGGATTGACTGCATAGCCCCCGCCGCCGAACACCGACCACGCGCCCATGTCCTTCTGCGCCCAGACCGGCAGCAGGGCGGTGACGTGCCCCGCGCCCATCCGCTTGCCGGCGGTCGGCAGGGTTACGCCGGGGAAGACCGCCACCTGCACCCCGGCTGCCTCGTCATGATAGAAGCGGTACTTGACCGATGCCTCGAGATCGCCCGCGGCCCAGTGCCAGCCGGTGGCGTCGTGGGTGTACGCGGCGGGCAGCCCGACGGTAAGCTGCACATCCTTCGCCGCGCCCCAGTTGATCTCCGCGCCCAGCGCGCCGCCGAAGTCCTCGCCGCGTCCTTCGGCTTCCCATAGCGGCGCGTAGATTTCCCAGTGGCCGGTGTCCGTCGGTTCCGGGTCGTCGATCAGGAACGGCGGGCCCGCCCACGCAGCGGCCGGTGCGGCGAGGAGCGCGAGGGCGGCGAGGAAACGAGCGAGACTGCGCATGTTGCTCGCTTCTTACCGCTGCGGCGCGAACTCCGCGAGAGGGCGGAACGAACCGGCCGCTGGCGCGCTTCGCATTTCCCGCACAGGAGCAAGCCTCTTGGCCGATCAACGCACCGCCACTCTCTGCCGAATGGTTCTGCCTGACCGCAAAGAGTGATTTTCGACAATCCATCCGCGCGCGCTGGTGGTAGCCACGCGCATGGCCACCGGTTCTCCAACCGCGCCCAGCTTCGTGCTGAAGGCTGAGCAGCTCGCTGCGCTGAATCATCTCGAGCGTGGGCATCCGCGGCCGACGGGGCTGCAATGGATCAACCGGGGGACCGACCAGAACCTTCGGCCAACGACAGTCGCGCAGCTGATGCGGACCCTGTTTCGGGACACCCGGTCTCCGAGCGTGCGACGGCTTCACGAAACCGCCGGGCTGCGGGTGATGTTCAAGAGCGAGCGCGACCGCGATCTGTTCGCCCGCCAATTCGCCGCAGCCTGGGGGATCGAACTGCAGCGGCGGCGGAGCGATCTCACGGCCGTGTTCGCTGTCCCAGCGGCGGCGGAGCGCGGGTTCCGGGAATTGTCGGAAGCCGGTGTAAGCCCGCGCTCGGTGTCGATACTCTGGCGTGCCGGCCAGTTCCTCGAATCACGCCACGGCGGCCCGCCAGGCCACTCCAGGTTGAGCGTCGCCGCTGCCAGCGCCGGCGGCGGCCTTGCCGGGGCGATTTTCGGCGTCACGCTGCTCGTCGTCCCGGGGCTTGGACAAGTGGC
The DNA here is from genome assembly GCA_023386135.1 of Pseudomonadota bacterium. Classification (GTDB taxonomy): domain Bacteria; phylum Pseudomonadota; class Alphaproteobacteria; order Sphingomonadales; family Sphingomonadaceae; genus Tsuneonella. The sequence goes on from JAEWKG010000162.1 coordinate 8,611, forward strand.
GGTGGGCGGCGCCCTGTTGGCGCATGCCATCGGGACCATCGGCGCGTTTGGCGGTGCCGTCGGCGCAAGCGGAGGCGCGCTGGCCCGCATGCTGACCGACTTTGACGTCGACGACCGCGAAGTGCCCTATTTTGCGATGGCGATCGAACGCGGGATGGTGTTCCTGTCGGTCGACCCGGCCACGTGCGGGAGACCGATCGAGGAGGTGCGTGGTATCCTCGAACGATGCGGGGGCACGTTTGCCAGTGGTCCGCCGGCAACCGCGCAAGATCCAAGGGAAGCGTGCGCGGTGGCGTTTCTGCAGGACTGAGCGTTCGATATTCTGCCGGGCTATGCGGCGAACAGGCTGTCGAGGCTGGCGAAGGCTTTCATCTCGATCGCATTGCCGCTGGGATCGCGGAAGAACATCGTCGACTGTTCGCCCGGCTCACCCTTGAAGCGAGTGTAGGGCTCGATCTCGAACCGGACGCCGGCGGCCTTGAGGCGTTCGGCGAGGGTGTCGAATGCCTCCAGCGTCAGCACCACCCCGAAGTGCGGCACCGGCACGCCGTGTCCGTCGACATGATTGACCGCCGCGTCCCCGCCCTTCGCGGAGGCGAGGTGAGTGACGATCTGATGGCCGAAGAAATCGAAGTCGATCCATGCCTCGCTGCTGCGTCCCTCCGGGCAGCCGAGCAGTTCGCCATAGAACCCGCGCGCTTCGCCCAAGTCGCTGACGGGGAAGGCGAGGTGGAACGGGCGCAAGGTCATGCTGAACCCCCTACAGACGCACAAACCATTTTCCTACACGCGACAGGTTTGCCAGCACTTCGCGAATGGATCTCGCCGAAGCCCACCGCGTCCTCGCAGCGTTCAAGGAAATGGCGCTGGCGGAGGATGCGAAAAGGAATGCAGGACACCGTGACAAGCGTGACACCGTTCAGCCTCGACACCTCCGCGATGAACGCCTAGGCCGCGCCGCGGTGGGACAACAGGCAAGCGTCATGAAGCTGATCATCGGCAACCGGAACTATTCGAGCTGGTCCTTGCGCGGCTGGCTGGCGTGCAAGCAATCGGGCATCGCCTTCGAGGAACTGACCGTCAGCCTCTACGGCGACGAATGGGAGCAGGTGAAGCGCGAGCGTGATGACCTGCAGCCGTCGAGCGGCAAGGTGCCTGTGCTGTGGGACGGCGAGGCGGTGATCTGGGACAGTCTGGCGATCCTC
>JAEWKG010000178.1 GCA_023386135.1 Pseudomonadota bacterium
CGGCGGCGTAGGTCTTGGGCACGCGCACATCGAGTTGCGGCGCCAGCTCGCGGTAGAAGCCGACTTCCTTGCTGTAGAGACCGAAAGCGGCGGCGGTGCCGCGACTGGTGGCGTCGGCGGCGGGAAATTTACCAGCCAGCGTCCCGGGGCTTTGCCCGCCTTCATACTCGAGCGTGAAGCGTGCGCTGTCGCCGACCTGCCCTGTCCCAATCGCGTTCCACGCCACGGAAGTTACGCGCCCCGTGTTCAGCTCGCCGGCCTCGCGCAGGCGATCTGTGAGCCACTCGGGCGTAACCGCCTCCGGATGAATGGGAAACCCGCTCACGCCCTCTCCTCTGTGCCCGAAGGAACGCTAGGGGCTGCCGCGGCGTATGACAATCGAGCTTGGCAACGGGGCACCTGCAATGGACGGACCACTCGAGTGGATCGGAACGATCGGCACGATCTGCGCCGCCGCGCTGGTCGCCGCCGACCTAGGCCGGCGGGTCACCGGGTTTGGCTTCGTGCTGTTCTGCGCGGTGTCGGTGGTGTGGATCGTCTCCGGGCTCACGCACACAGGAACCCCGATCGCGGTGCAGAACGCCATCCTGCTGCTCATTAACGCCTACGGCGTTTGGCAGTACCTGCTCAGCGCGAAGAACCGCAAGGTGATGGAGCGCATGGAGCCCGTCGCCGAGCGCATCGAGAAGCAGGTGGAGGCGGAGGAGAGGGCCTAGCCCTCCCCTCCTTCTCCTGGCCCGCCCGCGATCACCAGATCTTCACGCGCTTGTCGGGCGCGAGGTACAGCTTGTCGCCCGGCTTCACGTCGAACGCCTTGTACCACGCGTCGATGTTGCGGACCGTCTGCGCGCGGTACATGCCCGGCGCGTGGCCGTCGGTGGCGACCCGGCCGCGCAGCGCCTCGTCGCGCATCTTGGTCGCCCAGCTTTGCGCGAAGGCGATGAAGAAGCGCTGGTCGCCAGTAAAGCCGCCGATCACCGGGGCCTCCTTGCCATTGAGGGATGCGCGGTAGGCGTCGTAAGCCGCCTGCAAGCCGATCACGTCGGCGACGTTCTCGCCCGATTCCGCCGGACCGTTGAGATGCAGGTCCGGGAACGGCTGATAGGCACTGTACTGGTCGGCCAGAGCCTTGGTCTGGGTCTCGAACCGCTTGAGATCGGCGGGGGTGAACCAGGTCCGCAAGCGCCCGGTTGAGTCCACCAACGCGCCGCTCGAATCGAAGCTGTGGCTGATCTCATGGCCGATCACCGCGCCGATCGCGCCGTAGTTGAACGCCGGATCGGCCTTCGGATCGAAGAACGGCGGCTGGAGGATCGCGGCCGGGAAGTTGAGCGCATTCTGCACCGGCAGGTTGACCGCGTTCACCAGCTGCGGGTTCATCCACCACTCGTTGCGATCCATCGGCTTGCCGAGCTTCGCAAGTTGGACCTGCGTGTTGGCCTTCACCGCGTTGATGCGGTTGGCGTAAGCGTTGTTCGCCGCGGCCTGGTAGCCCGAGAAATCGCGCCAGGTGTCGGGATAGCCAACGCCGACCACGATCGACTTGACCTTGGCCAGCGCCTCCTTCTTCGATGACGGCGCGAGCCAGTCGATGCTCTCGACCCGCTTCTGGAAGGCATCCTTGATGTGGCCGACCATGTCCTGGACTTCGGCCTTGGCCGAGGCGGGGAAGTACTTTTCGACGTAAGCCTTGCCCAGCGCATCGCCGAGATCGACGTTTAGGGCGGCCAGCGCGCGCTTGTCGCGCGGGCGCTGTTGCGGCGTGCCGGCGAGCGCGGTGCCGTAGAACCCGAAATGCAGGTTATCGATCTTCGACGGCAGGACGTCGAAGTTGGAATTGATCTGGTGGAAGGCCAGCCAATCCTTCCACGCGTCGATCGGCTGCGACGCGACGAGTGCGGACAGGCCAGTGATCGCCTTGGGATTGTAGGCGGCGAACGTCTGCTGATTCGGCAGCCCGGCGGCGCCCCAGAACGCGTCCCAATCGATCCCCGGCGCCTTGGCGGCGAAATCGGCGCGCTTCCACAAGGTCGGGTTCTTGGCGAAATCGTTGACCTCGACCTGGTCCGCGTGCGCCTGGGCGATCTTGGTCTCGAGATCGAAGATCCGCTGCGCCTTGGCCTGCGCATCGGGCATGCCCGCCGCGGTCAGGACGTCGGCGATGTAGGTTTTGTACTTCGCCCGCAGCCCGACCATCTTGGGGTCGCTCGACAGATAGTACTCGCGCTCGGGCATGCCGAGGCCGCCCTGCAGGATGTAGGGGACCACCTCATTGGTGGTCAGCGCCTGGGTGACGAACAGGCCGAAGAGGTTCTCGGTGCGCAAGTCGGTGGAATTGAAGATGTCGACGTCGACCTGGGTCTGTTCTCCCAGGACCTTCGACAACTGTGCCTTGTCGGTGATCGCCGCGAAGCGGTCGAGATCGGCCTTGACCGGCGCCATGCCGGCTGCGTCGATCCCCTTCTGGTCCATGTAGGCGGTGTAGTAATCCTTGATCTTGGCCTCGTTGCTGCCCGCGGCGGGCGAGCTCTTGAGGATGCCCGCCAGCAGCTCGTTCTGGTTCTTCTCGGTCTGGTTGAAGGCGATCAGGTGCGCGCCGGTATCGGACCGATCGGCGGGGATTTCGGTCGCTTTCTGCCACGCGCCGTTGGCGTAGGCATAGAAATCGTCGCCGGGCTTGACCGAGGTGTCCATTGCCTTGGGGTCGATACCGAGCTCGGTCCCGGGGGTGGACACGGCGCTGTCGGTGCCGGCCATGTTGCAGGCGACCGGGCCCATTGTGGCGGTGGCGACGCCGAGCAGCAGCGCGGCGACGAGACGGGTTTTCATGGATCGACTCTCCGAAACGGTTACAGGCGCAACCGTCTAGGAGCGTCGGGCTTCAAGCGAAACAGGCTTGATCCATGTTGGATCGCCGTTCGTCGAAAAGCCTACCTGGCAAGGCGCCCGAAGCAGCCCGCGCCGGCATAGACCGCGCTGTCGCCCAGTTCTTCCTCGATGCGGATGAGCTGGTTGTACTTGGCGAGCCGGTCCGACCGCGCGAGGCTGCCGGTCTTGATCTGACCGCAATTGGTCGCAACCGCGAGGTCGGCGATGGTCGCGTCCTCGGTTTCACCGGAACGGTGGCTCATCACCGCGGTGTAGCCGCTGCGTTGCGCGAGGCTGACCGCCTCCAGCGTCTCGGTCAGCGTGCCGATCTGGTTGACCTTCACCAGCAGCGAGTTCGCGAGGCCCTTGCCGATGCCCATCTGCAGGCGCTTGGGATTGGTCACGAACAGGTCGTCGCCCACCAGTTGGACCTTGTCGCCGATCATCTCGGTGAGCGCCTTCCAGCCTTCGAAATCGTCCTCGGCCATGCCGTCCTCGATCGAACGGATCGGGTAGCGCGCGACGAGATCGGCGTAGTACACTGCCATCTCCTGCGGGGTGAGCACCTTGCCCTCGGCGGATATGTGGTAGCGGCCGTCCTTGAAGAACTCGGTCGACGCGGGGTCGAGCGCGATCGCGATCTGCTCACCCGGGCGGTAACCAGCTGCCTCGATCGAGGCCATGACGAAGTCGAGGGCGTCGGTGGTGTTGGCGAGATTGGGTGCGAAGCCGCCCTCGTCGCCCACCGCGGTCGAATGGCCGGCGTCGTGCAGCCGCTTCTTGAGCGTGTGGAATATCTCCGAACCCCAGCGCACCGCTTCGGCCAGGCTCTCGGCACCGACCGGCATGACCATGAATTCCTGGAAATCGATCGGGTTGTCCGCGTGCTCGCCGCCGTTGATGATGTTCATCATCGGGACCGGGAGGACGTGCGCTCCGACCCCGCCGACGTAGCTATAGAGCGGCAGGCCGCGCGCGTCGGCGGCCGCCTTGGCCACCGCGAGGCTCACGCCGAGGATCGCGTTGGCGCCGAAGCGCGCTTTGTTGTCGCTCCCGTCGGCCTCGATCATCGCGAGATCGATCTCGCGCTGGTCCTCGGCGTCGATGCCGATGAGCAGTTCGCGCAGGTCTTCGTTGACCGCCTCGACCGCCTTGGTGACGCCCTTGCCGAGATAGCGCCCCTTGTCGCCGTCGCGCAGTTCGACCGCCTCGTGCGCACCGGTCGAGGCGCCCGAGGGCACCGCCGCGCGGCCGAAGCTGCCGTCCTCCAGCAGCACGTCCACCTCCACCGTCGGATTGCCGCGGCTGTCGAGGATTTCGCGGCCGTGGACGTCGATGATCGCGGTCATGCTGGGCTCCGATTTGCGCCTGGTGTTGTAATGGCCTAAGACAGTGCCATATCGAGTTCGCCGCGCTCCTATGCGGCGGAACTATGCGACGCAAGTTGCGTTCACGACGAGACTGCCCGGCATGGCCGGGCGCGACTTGTATCGAGGGCAAGAAGGACAACAAGCCATGGCCGAACCGACCCAGACCCCCAAGCCGAAGACCCCGCGCAAGACGGCGGCAAAGACCGGCACTTCGACCGGCGCCGCGCGCAAGAGCGGCGGTGCCGCCTCGGCCGCCGCCCCGACCGACAATCGCGCGGAAGCCAAGGGCCGGTTCAACGCCGCGCTGCAGGAAGCCAAGGCCGGCGCCGCGGCGCTGCGCAGCGAGGCCGCCGATCGTGCCGCCGCCTATCGCAACCAGGCTCGGACGCAGCGCGAGGACTGGGTCGCCGAGGCGCGCCACTACGGCGAGCAGGCGCGCGGCAAGGCCGGCGAGCTGGCGGCCGACGGCAAGGGCCGCCTGGCCGAAGCGATCGCCGCGCTGGGTCGTGCGGTGTTCGACACCGCTCCGACCGTGGATGACAAGCTCGGTGCCAAGTACGGCGATTATGCTCGCACGGCATCGAAGTCCTTGCAGGATGCCTCGAGCCGGCTCGACGCCAAGTCGGTCGAGGAACTGGGCGAGGACGCGCGCGAGTTCGTCCGCAAGAGCCCCGGCCTTGCGGTCGGCATTGCCGCGGTCGGCGGGTTCCTGTTGGCACGGCTGTTCCGCGGCTCTAACGACTGAACCTCCTACCCCAGGTGGGAGGGGGCGTTTTGAGTGAACACGATCCTGGCTTAGACAGCCCCGCCGGTGAGCAGACACCGGCGGAGGCAGTCGATCATTCGCTGACCGACGACGTCCGCGCGCTGATCGACGACGGCAAGACCTACCTCGAAGCCGAGCTGCAGTTCCAGAAGAGCCGCGCCGCCTTCATCGCCGATCGCAGCCGTTCCGGCGCGATCTACGCGGTAGCGGCGGTTTTGCTCGTCCACCTGGCGCTGGTCGCGCTGGCGATTGGCCTCATCATCGCGCTAACGCCGCTCCTCACGGCGTGGGGCGCGATAGCGGTGGTGGTCGGGCTACTACTGGTTGCCGGTGTCATCCTCGGCCTCGCGGCGAAGAAACGATTCGTCGGGCTCTCATCCGCGTTCGGAGGAGACCGCAAATGAGCGATCCGCTTGAGAAGGCGATGGTGGAGGACCGCATGGTCCGCGATGCCGCCCGGGCGCTGGTCGATGCCGATCTCGCCAACTTGAAAGCCAACTACGCGGCGCGCGGGATCGGCGACCGGGTGAAGGATAGGTTCGAGGAAGGCGCGGCGGTGGTGCTCGAGGAAGCGGTCGCCGTTGCCGAAGACAACAAGGGCGTGATCGCAACCCTGATTGCCGCGATCGTCCTGTGGTTCGCCCGCCATCCGATCGTCGATTTCATCGCCGAGCGCACCGACTGACACGGAACGCGAACCGGCCGACAATCGTTTAGGCGACAATCCAGACACTTCCCATGAGGAGCCGCCCGATGGCCGCCACCAAGAAGACCACGCAGAAGCGCACCGAGCTCAAGGACAAGGTCGACGCCGCCCAGAAGCGCAACCGCGCGCGCGAGGAGAAGAGCTTCGGCGACTACGCCCGCGATGCCGGCAGCGGCGCCACGTCCTTCGTCAAGGAGCACCCGATTACCACGCTGGCGGGTGCGGCAGCGCTCGGCATCCTGATCGCCGCGGTCGTGCCCGGCCCAGGCCGCCGGCTGCGCAAGCAGGCGACCAAGCGCGGCGCGGTGCTCGCCGGCGTGCTGGCGGACCTCGCGATCACGTATGGCAGCCAGGCCCTCGAGGGCGCGGGCAAGGCCGCGCGCAGCGGCCAGGATAAGCTCGGCGATCTCGGCGAAGTGCTCGGCGACAGTGCACGCAGCCTGCGCAGCAGCGCCGGAGACGCGGTCGACGACGCGGGCTCGCTGAGCCGCGACGCCGGCAAGCGCGCGCTGCGCACCTTCCGCGATCTCAGGTCGCGCATGGCAAACTGATCGCGCCCATCGGACAATCAGGCGGCGCGGCGGGGTTCCCCTGTCGCGCCGCTTTGCAAAGGGTGTGTATC
>JAEWKG010000213.1 GCA_023386135.1 Pseudomonadota bacterium
GAACAAGGCTGAGCGGGCCGCGCGGGGCGAGGTCTAGGCGACTATCTGCTCGTAGTAGCCGGCCAGCGCCTCGGCGTTGGCCTGCCAGCTAAACCGCTCGGCGAGCGCGGCGACATCCTCACGTCGCGGCGGGTCGGCGAGGATCGCGCGGACGCCGTCGGCAATCGCCAGCGGATCGCGCGCCACGATGCGGCCTGCTTCGGGCGCGGCGACCACCTCGCGCGCGCCGCCGGCGTCGGTGATGACCAGCGGCGTCCCGCAGGCGAGCGCCTCGACCCAGGCGTTGGCGAGGCCTTCGCTCGCCGACGGCAGGACCATTGCATCGGCGGCCGAGAGCACCAGCGGCAGCAGGTCATGGTCGAGGCCGCCCAGGAAATGCACGCGGCCTGCAACGCCTCTGGAACGCGCCTGCGCGCGTAGAGCACCCTCGTCCTCACCCCGGCCGACCAGCAGCAGGACGGTCGCTTCGGGCAGGCGGGCGAGTGCGTCGATCACGAGCCCCTGCCCCTTGCGCGGAATCAACGCGCCGACGGTGGTCAGCACCGGCGCGCGATCAGGCAGGGCAATGCCGAGCTCGCGGCCGAGCCGGCGGCGCAGCTGGGTGTGCTGCAGCGGGCGGAAGCGATCGCGGTCGAGCCCGGTGTAGTGCAGCGTGATCTTGCCCCGCGGCAGACCGATCGCGGCCATGTCGCCGGCCAGCGCGCCGCACACCGCGAGGAGGCCCGCCGCCTGCGCACCGGCGGCGAGGATTTGCGGGCGCGCGGCCGGCTGCTCGCCCCAGTAGTGGATGTCCGCCCCGCGCGCCTTGATCGACAGCGACAGGCCAAGCGCGGCGGCGATGCGCGCCGCGGCGGGGCCGTCGGGGTAGAAGAATTGGGCATCGACGAGGTCGAATGGCTGTTCCGCGTGCAGGCGCCGCGCCAGCGGCAGGACGCTGCGCGCGATCAGCGCAGGGTTGATCCTCCCACCGAGCCTGGGAACGAGCGGGAAGGTGGGGCGGTGGACCTCCACGCCGTGCTCGGTCCCGCTCACCGCCGCTCCCTTCAGCGCGCGGTAGCGGCCGAAGGCGACCGGCGGTACGCCGATCGGGTTCACCACCGTCACCCGCCAGTCGCCGCGCGCCGCCAGCGCCTCGAGGCTGCGTGCGACGAAGGTGCCGAAGCGCGGGGTAGCGGCGTTGGGGTAGAGAGTCGCGAGGGACAGGACGCGGCGCATTGCGTTGGCTCAGAGCCGGCGGACGAGCATCTCGGCGACCGCGAGCCACGCAGGCTCGTCGACCACCAGCTGTTTCTGCCCGGCACCGACAGGCAGTACGCCGACCCTGCCGCTCTGGCGGTCGATCAGCCGCCCGAACGCGAACCGCCCGCCCTTGCGCGGCACCAACACATCGCGGTTGATCGCGCGGCCCGCGTCCTCGGGCGCGATCTGGCGCAGCCACAGGAGATCGCCGGCGCGGTATTCGCCCGCGCTGTCCTCGATCGCGAGGACCACGCGCACCGCCTCGCCGCCCAATTCGCTCGGCAGCAGCGCATCGCGCGGGCTTGCCAGCGCCTCCGCGCCCGACGAGGTAAGCTGCGCGACGATTTGCGGGCGCGCGTTGGCTTCCGAGCGCACGAGCATCTCCGGATCGACCCCGAGCGCGGCGGCGATGCGGTCCATCCACTTGATCGACAAGTTGCGCATCCCCGTCTCGAGCCGGCCGATCGTCTGCGGCGTGGTCGGCGGACGGCACGCCTCGGCGAGATCGGCGAGGGTCATGCCCTTGTCGCGGCGGATGTCGCGGATGCGATTGATCATCGGTACGTCCTAACCAAATCGGTTTTAGCTTTCCTACAAGCAGTCCGTTTTGGCAAGTGGCGATTCGCCAGCAGGAGAACGCCCGCATGCCCCGCCACCTCGTCGAACGTGAGCTGACTTCGGAGGGGCCGCGCCGCACCGGCACCGCGCGCGGGCGCCCGCGCACCGTCACGGTCAACCTGGCGGAATCGCCGATTGCCTGGCTGCACGCCCGCGGCCATCTCGACGACCGGCTGTTCGATGCGGGGGAGCGCCTGCGCGTCGATTACGAACGCGCGCAGCTGGCGCCGAGCGTGACGATGCGCTGGGACCCGGTGCGCATCAAGGGCAGCGGCGACGGGGGACTCACTCCGCACGAGCGCCAGATTGCGGCCAAGACGCGGTTCGACGGCGCGCTCGCCGCGGCCGGTTCGGGCCTGGCGGACGTGCTGTGGCGCGTGGTCTGCGCGGGCGAGACGCTACCCGATGCCGAACGGGCGATGGCGTGGCCCGCGCGCAGCGGGAAGGTCGTGCTGCGCCTCGCGCTCGACCGGGTGGCGGGCTTCTACCGAATCGTCTGATTGCCGCGGTCGATCGCGGCGAGGGTACGCCCTTCGCGCACCGTCTGGATCACGAACAGCGCGATCAGCAGCGTGGCGACCGCGCCGAACAGGATGTCGAACGCGTTGAGCCCCGCGATCCGCCCGACGTCGGGGCCGAGGAAACCCATGATGACCGTCAGCGTCACGAGGATGATCCGGAGCTCGGTCGGCCCCGCGCCCATGTGCGACAGTGGAAATTCGCCCGCGACCTTGGCGAGCAGGAAGGTGTGCACCGACATCAGCAGGTAGGCGACGACGGTGTAGAGCGCGACTTCGACCTGCAGGTACGGGCTCGCCCCGAGGCCCCCGAGGATCAGCAGGGTCGCCAGCCCATCGCAGCTATGGTCGATGAAGTAACCGTATCTTGGGCGTTCGATCCGTCGGAACCGGGCGATGGTCCCGTCGAGCGAATCCCCGAACCAGTGCACGAAATATCCCATCACCGACAAAGCCAGCCAGGCGGGATTCCAGTTGCTCATCAAGTATCCCAACCCGATCGCGAACGCCGCGACCAGCGCGCCGCCGGTCAGCAGGTCGGGCGTGATCCAGGCCGGCATGCGCGGACATAGCCACTGGAGGAGCCGCTGCTCGCTCCGCGCCAGGACATTGCGCTGGATGCGCCGGGGCGGGGCCGGTGGCATGGGGGCTGTCATGAAATTGCAATGCGCCCGCTTGTGCGGCGGGGGCAAGCTAAAAGCCTAACCTTCGACCATTTCGGCGAGCGCCAGCCACCGCTCCTCGGCCGCGTCCTTCTCGGCGCGCGCGGTGGCGAGGGCCTGGTTGACCGCCGCGAAACGCGCCGGGTCGCGGGTGAACAGGTCGGGATCGCTCAGCGTTTGCTCGCCGCTTGCGATGGCGCGGTCGAGCTCCTCGATCCGCGCCGGCAGCAGCTCGTAGTCGCGCTGATCCTTGTAGCTGAGCTTGGTGCGCACAGGTGTCGGTGGAGGCGGAGCCGCGACCGGCGCGGCACGCTCCGCTCGCGCAGGGGCCTTCGTCGCCGTTCGCTGGCGGCGCTTGGCTTGCCAGTCCTCGTACCCGCCCGCGACCACGTCCACCGTGCCGCTGCCGTCGAGCCCAAGCGTCACGGTCACCGTCCGGTCGAGGAAGTCGCGGTCGTGGCTGACGATGAGCACAGTGCCCTCGTAATCCGCGATCACTTCCTGCAGCAGGTCGAGCGTTTCGAGATCGAGGTCGTTGGTCGGCTCGTCGAGCACCAGCAGGTTCGAGGCCTTGGCGAACTCGCGCGCCAGCAGCAGCCGGCTACGCTCTCCGCCCGACAGCATGCCGACCTTGCTATCGACGATCGCGGGATCGAACAGGAACTGCTTGAGGTAGCCCTGCACGTGGGTGCGGTGCCCGCGCACGTCGATCCAGTCGCCGCCTTCGGCCAGCACCTGGCGCACGGTTTTCTCGGGCGCCATGACCGCGCGCTGCTGGTCGATCATCACTCCGGTCAGCTTCTTGGAGATCTCGACCGTCCCGCTGTCGGGTGTCAGCTCGCCAGTGAGCAGCTTCAAGAGCGTGGTCTTTCCCGCGCCGTTCGAGCCGACCACGCCGATCCGGTCGCCGCGCTGGATGCGCAGGGTGAGGTCGCGGATGATGCGGCGGTCGCCGAAGGATTTGCTGACATGCTCGGCGACAATCACCGACTTCGACTTGAACTCCGCTTCGGTCGCCAGCTTGAGCTTCGCCGCGCCCTGCGGATCGATCATCGCCGCGCGCTGGGCGCGCATCTGCCACAGCTTTTCGAGCCGTCCCTGGTTGCGCTTGCGCCGCGCGGTGACCCCGCGTTCGAGCCAGTGCGCCTCGATCTTCAATCGCGCGTCGAGCCGTTCGGCGGCGCGCGCTTCCTCGGCATAGACCTGCTCTTCCCACGCCTCGTAGCCGCCGAAGCCGACTTCCTTGCGCCGCAGCGCGCCGCGGTCGAGCCATAGCGTCGCGCTGGTCAGGCGCTTCAGGAACGTGCGGTCGTGGCTGATGACGACGAACGCGCCGGTGTAGCGGCCGAGCCAGTCCTCCAGCCAGTCGATCGCGGCGAGATCGAGGTGATTGGTCGGCTCGTCCATCAGCAGCAGGTCGGGATCCTGCGCCAGCGCGCGGGCAATCGCCGCGCGGCGCCGCTCGCCGCCGCTCGCCTTGTCCGCAAGCGTCGTCATGTCGATGCCGAGCTGGCCGGCGATCGCCTCGACCTCGTGCGCGGCGGGTGGATGTGCGCCGCTCAGCGCCCAGTCCATCAGGGTGGTGTGGCCGGCAAGATCCGGCTCCTGCTCCAGCAGCACGATACGTGTGCCCGGCTTGACCTTGCGCTGGCCGCGGTCGGGCTCGATCTGCTGGTCGATCAGGCGGAACAGCGTCGTCTTGCCCGCGCCGTTGCGGCCGATCAGCGCGAGCCGGTCGCGTGGGCCGATGTGGAGGTCGAGGCCATCCGTCCCGGGCCCGCCGAACAGCCAGCGGCCGCCTTGTTGCAGGCCGAGACCTTCCCAGCTCAGGATCGGAGGTTGCGCCATAGCGGCGCGCACCTAGCGACGCGGGGGAAGCGGAACAAGCCGGTTCACCGGCGCGTAATCGACGCGCCGCCAATCCGCTTCACAAATGCTAAGGAGAACACCTCTATGATCCGTACCGTCCTTCCGCTCGCCGCCGCCGCGCTGGCCGTCCCCGCCGCCGCCGCCGACGTGCAGGTCACCTCGCAAGGCCCGCTGGTCGAGCTGTCGGTGACCGAAACGGTCAAGGCCAAGCCGGACCTCGCCGAGGTGAGCGCCGGGGTGAGCACCCAAGCGTCGACCGCGGTCGAGGCGATGCGTCTTAACGCGACTGCGATGGATGCGGTGGTCAAGCGCATCAAGGCGCTCGGCATCAAGGACGCGGACATCCAGACCACCGGCATCAACCTGGGCGCGCAGTACGACTACGACCAGTCGGCGCAGCGCCAGGTGTTTCGCGGTTACCAGGCGTCGAACCGCGTCAGCGTGACCTTGCGCGACGTGGCGCGTACCGGGCCGGTGCTCGACGCGCTGGTCGCGGCCGGCGCGACCGACATCGGCGGGCCGAGCTTCTCCCTCGACGACGACAGCGCCCCGCGTGCCCAGGCGCGCAAGGCCGCGTTCGACAAGGCGCAGGCGCAGGCGACCGAGTACGCCCGCTGGGCCGGCTACAGCGGGGTTCGCCTGCTTTCGATCAGCGAGGCGGTCAATCCCGGCCGGCCGATGCCCTACGCCGAAGCGCGCGTGGCGATGGCGGTCGACATGAAGACCACCCCGGTCGAGCCCGGCCTGGTCGGCACCGCCGTCACGGTCTCGGTGACCTTCGAGATGACCCGCTAGGCCATCCTGAACGGTGTAAGCCACAGGCATTCACAGCTTGTTCAATGCGCTGGCCCTAGGCATCGAGGCGTCATGAAAACGCTTGTCGCCTCGATCCTTGTTGCCGCCGCGGTGTTTGCGCCCGCCGCGCCGGGTCATGCGCAGGACAACGACCAGGGCAAGGCGCGCAAGGAGATGCGCGCCGGCAACGTGCTGCGCCTGAGCGACATCGAGGCGCGCATCCTGCCGCAGATGCGCGGCTTCCAGTACCTCGGCCCCGCCTACGATTCCACCGCGATGGCCTATCGCCTGAAATTCCTGCGCGGACAGCAGGTGGTCTATGTCGACGTCGACGCGCGCACCGGGCGCGTGATCGGGAAGAGCGGTTTCTGATCCTCTTCAGGACCCCGCGGAAACCGGCCGCTCGGTTGACGCGTTCATGTTCTGCGCCCACATCGCGGGGTATATGAGAACAGGGACCACTCGCCCATGCGCATCCTGATCGTCGAGGACGAGCCGACCCTCGGCAAGCAGCTCAAGTCGACCCTCGAGCAGACCGGCTATGCGGTCGACCTGTCGACCGACGGCGAGGACGGGCACTTCCTGGGCTCGACCGAGGAATACGACGCGGTGATCCTCGACCTCGGCCTGCCCGAGATCGACGGCCTGACCGTCCTGGGCATGTGGCGCAAGGAAGGCCGCAAGTTCCCGGTGCTGGTGCTCACCGCCCGCGATAGCTGGTCGGACAAGGTCGCCGGGCTCGACGCGGGCGCCGACGATTACCTCGCCAAGCCGTTCCAGACCGAGGAACTGATCGCCCGTCTGCGTGCGCTGATCCGCCGCGCCTCCGGCAATACCTCGAGCGAACTCACCGCCGGGCCGGTGCGGCTGGATACCCGCTCGGGCCGGGTCACGCTCGACGGCGAGCCGGTCAAGCTGACCGCGCAGGAGTACAAGCTGCTCTCGTACCTGATGCACCACAAGGGCAAGGTGGTCAGCCGCACCGAGCTGATCGAGCATATCTACGACCAGGATTTCGACCGCGATTCCAACACGATCGAGGTCTTCGTCACCCGCATCCGCAAGAAGCTGGGCGCGGACGTCATCACCACCATCCGTGGCCTCGGCTACAGCCTCGACGACCCCGACGGCCAGCCCCGCGCCAACTGATCCTGCGCCTTCGGGCGGCCGCGCGGCCGATCCGCAAGCGCCGGTGACGGTTGGGAAAGGGGCGCCGCCGGAAGGACCCCAGCACACCGGCAGCCTGTCGCGGCGCATCCTGCTGATCGCGTTCGGCTGGATCACCTTGCTGCTGCTCGCGGGCGGCTTCGCGCTCGACCGCACGCTGACCAATCTCGTCGAGCAGAACTTCGACGAGCAGCTCGAATACCTGCTCAACTCGATGCTGGTCTCGGCCGAGATCGGGCCCGACGGCGAGGTCTATTTCAACCGTACGATCGGCGAGCCGCGCTTCCTCGAGCCCAACAGCGGGCTCTATTTCCAGATCAGCGCGCCGGGGCAGGAAGGCTACCCATCGCGCTCGCTGTGGGACCGGACGCTCGCCGTGCGCGCCGATACCTCCGACGCGCGGCTGCACTTCTACGACAGCGACCAGTTTGCGGGCGAGCCGCTGCGCATCGTCGAGCGGACGGTGCTGCTGCCCTACAGCAAGGCGCACTGGACCTTCGCGGTGGCCTCCGCGCGCGACCAGCTCAACGAACAGATCCAGCGCATCCGCTCGATCCTGATCTGGAGCTTCCTCGTCCTCGGACTGGGTCTGTTCGGGATGGCGATGCTGCAGACCTGGTACGGCCTCAGCCCCCTGCGCCGCGTGCGGCTGGCGATCCAGCACATGCGCTCGGCCGGCATCAACCACGTCTCCGATCCGCTGCCGCTCGAGGTCCGTCCGCTGGTCGACGAATTGAACGGCCTCCTCGCCCATTCCGAGAAGCAGGCCGAGGAAGCGCGCACCCACGCCGGCAACCTCGCCCACGCCTTGAAGACCCCGCTGACGGTGATCAACAACGCCGCGACCGCCAAGTCGCCCGATCTCGCCGATACCGTGATCCGCGAGGCGGGGACGATCCGCCGCCACGTCGACCACCACCTCGCCCGCGCCCGCGCGGTCGGGCGCCGCGCCGTGGGCCACGCGAGCACCCCGGTGTGCGAAAGCGCGGAGGCGGTGCGCCGCGCGGTCGAGCGCCTCTATCCCAACGTCCGCTTCGACCTCGACGGCAACCGCCAGGCGCGGGTCGCGATCGAGCGCCAGGACCTCGACGAGATCCTCGGCAACTTGATCGAGAACGCCGCCAAGTACGGCGGCGGCAGCGTGTTCGTGACCGTCGATGCGGAACCGGCCGAAAAACAATGCATCGTCTGGGTCGAGGATGACGGCATGGGCATCCCCGACGAGGAACGCGTCCGCATCTTCGACCGCGGTGCGCGGCTCGATACGGGCAAGCCGGGCACCGGCCTCGGCCTCGCGATCGTGCGCGACGTGGCGGAAATCTACGGCGGCGGGGTGACGCTGGGCGAGAGCGAGGACCTGGGCGGGCTGCTGGTCCGGCTGAGCCTGCCCAGAGCCGGATAAATGGCTGGCTAGCCTTCGCGCGCCTTTTCGTGGTGGCGGATGACTTCGTCGATCACGAAGCGGATGAACTTCTCGCTGAATTCAGGGTCGAGCTGCGATTCCTCCGCCAGAGAGCGCAGGCGCTGGATCTGGGCCGCCTCGCGCGCCGGGTCGGCCGGGGGAAGTTGGGCCTTGGCCTTGTACTCGCCCACCGCCTGGGTGATGCGGAAGCGTTCGGCGAGGATGTGGATCAGCGCGGCGTCGATGTTGTCGATGCTCTTGCGATAGGCGGCGAGGGTCGGATCGGGCGCGGCGGTCATCGTGAGGCGGCAGCTTAGCGGCGATTCCGCGCTTGCCAAGCGCGCTGCAGCGCACCATGTCGCACCCCATGAGCGCCGAGATCGTTCCGCTGAAACGCGCCGGCGCGCCCCAGCCATCGCTCGACCCGATCCTGGCGCTGACCGCCCAGGGCATGAACGCGGTCAACGCGGTGATCCTCGACCGCATGCAGTCGAAGATCCCGCTTATCCCCGCGCTCGCCGGACACCTGATCTCGGGCGGCGGCAAGCGGCTGCGGCCGATGCTGACGCTCGCGGGGGCCGAACTCGTAGGCTACAACGGCACGCGCCACCACAAGCTGGCCGCGGCGGTGGAGTTCATTCACACCGCCACCCTGCTGCACGACGACGTGGTCGACGGCAGCGACCTCCGCAGGGGCAAGGCCGCCGCCAATATCATCTTCGGCAACCCCGCGACCGTGCTGGTAGGCGACTTCCTGTTCAGCCGCAGCTTCGAGCTGATGGTCGAGGACGGCAGCCTCAAGGTCCTCAAGATCCTTTCGGGCGCCAGCGCGGTGATCGCGGAGGGCGAGGTCGACCAGCTCACCGCGCAGCGCCAGATCGAGACCAGCGAGGAGCGCTACCTCGCGATCATCGGCGCCAAGACCGCCGCGCTGTTCGCGGCCGCCAGCCGCATCGCCGCGGTGGTCGCCGAATGCGACGACCGGCGCGAGCAGGCGCTCGACGACTACGGCCGCAACCTCGGCATCGCCTTCCAGCTAGTCGACGACGCGATCGACTACGATTCGGATGCGAGCACCATGGGCAAGGCGCGCGGCGACGATTTCCGCGAAGGCAAGATGACCCTGCCGGTGATCCTCGCTTATGCCCGCGGAGACGAGGCCGAGCGCAAGTTCTGGCAGGCCGCCATCGCCGGCCACCGCGAAGGCGACGAGGCCCTTGCCGAGGCGACCCGCCTGATCGCCAGGCACGACGCGCTCGAGGCGACCCGCGAACGCGCGCGGCACTTCGCGCAGCGGGCAATCGACGCGCTGTCGATCTTCCCCGACGGCGCCGCGCGCTGCGCGATGGCGCAGGCCGCAGAGTTCGCGGTGGCGCGCGGGTACTAGCTGACCGGCACCATCAGGTGCGCGTAAGGCGTGCCCGCCCACATCACATACGGAACCGATGTATCGGGCGCCGCTCCTGACGGATGGCCCTCCAGCGCCTTGGCCGAGCCGACGATCATCAGGTGCGGGCCGGTCTTGATCCAGTCGCCGCCTGTGGTCGGCGCGGTCGCATAGGGATCGGTGTTGCTGGCGTCGGTGCCGCCGGCGAGCATGTACATGACGCCAGGCTGTTCCGCCGGCGGCGCCGCCTTGCTCACCCACGCCATGGTCCACGCCATGGCGTTCTTGTCCATGCACATCGGATCGGGGCCGGGCGTGGCGGGGTTGTCGGGCATGCAGGTGAAGCCGTTGGTACCGGCGCGCAACTGGGTCATCTTGCCGGCTTCATCCATCGTGATGATCGCCGCCTTCTGGGCGATCGCGGCGGGCGCGGCCGCCATCGCGCTGGCGATCGGGTCCTTGTGATCGACGGCGTGCTCGGGAGCGGAATTCGCTTGCGCCGCCGGCGCATCGTCGCGGTGGGCGCCGTGGCAGCTTGCGAGCGCAACGAACGATGCGGCGACGGCAACTCTGAGCAATGGAATAGCCATAGAGACCTCCTCTCCTGAGGGCGGCCCGGCGAGTCTCCCCTAGCACAAAACAGACAAGAGGTCTGCGGCGATTGTCGGTCCGCCGGCGCGCACCTATGGCGGGCGCCCATGCAACTGCCAGTGCACGCCGTCCTGCCCGATCTGCTTGCCGCGCTGCGCGAGCGGACCGCTGCGGTGTTGATTGCGCCGCCGGGGGCGGGGAAGACGACCGCGGTCGCGCCCGCGCTGATCGCGGAGCCGTGGTGCACGGGGCAGGTGATCGTCACCTCACCCCGCCGGGTCGCCGCGCGCGCGGCGGCGGAGCGGATGGCCGAGCTGATGGGCGAGAAGGCGGGCGAGACGGTGGGCTATCTGACCCGCTTCGACAGCCGCCAATCGGCGCGGACCCGCATCCTCGTCGTAACCGAGGCGATCCTGGTCAACCGGCTGCTCGAGGACCCTGAGCTGGTAGGCGTTTCGGCGGTGCTGTTCGACGAGGCACACGAGCGGCATCTCGATGGCGACCTCGGCCTCGCGCTGGCACTCGAAAGCCGCGCGGTGCTGCGCGAGGACCTGCGCGCGGTGGTTATGTCGGCGACGATCGACGGCGCGCGCTTCGCTCGGTTGCTCGGCGAGAACGCGCCGGTCATCGAAAGCGCGGGCAAGGCGTTTCCGCTCGAAATCAAATGGTTGGGATCGTCTCCTGACAAACGGCTGGAGGACGCGATGGCAGGCGCGATCCTGACCGCATGGCGGGAGACAGATGGCGATCTACTCGCCTTCCTCCCCGGTGTCGGCGAGATCGAGCGGGTGCGCGAACGGCTGGAGGCGCGACTGCCCGACACCCCCATCCTGCCGCTTCACGGCCAGGTAGAGCCCGCCGACCAGCGCGCCGCCATCCGCCGC
>JAEWKG010000264.1 GCA_023386135.1 Pseudomonadota bacterium
CGGTGGTCGCCGACCCTGCCGCCACCGACTTCGTCTCGGTCGAGCCGATCTGGCAGCCCGAAGCGATCAAGGCCGCCGAGCCCCCGGTCGAGCAAGAGGTCGGCCAGAACGAGTCGGGCAAGTGACCGGCCAGCTCTCGTCCAGGGCCCGGCGCGACCGCTATGGCTGCAAGATCAACCGCACCCACTCGCCGGTGCTGGCCTACGCCGTGCCGTGGGCCTCGGTCATGCTTGGTGCCTTCATACCGCAACTGCCCATCGCAAGCGCGGTGCCGCTGGCCCCGCCGCTCGGATACCTGATGCTGCTGTCGTGGCGGCTCGCGCGTCCGGGTCTGCTGCCGGTGTGGGCGGGCTTCCCGCTTGGCGCGTTCGACGACCTGTTCAGCGGTCAGCCATTCGGCTGCGCCATATTGCTGTGGTCGGCGACCATGATCGGGATCGAGATCGTCGAGACGCGCTTTCCGTGGCGCGGTTTCTTCCAAGACTGGATCGTCGGCAGCGTGATCGTGACCTGGTACCTCGTGCTCGCGGCGTTGTTCTCCGGTGGTCAGGTCGGCGCCGCGATGCTGCTGGTGCTGGGCCCGCAGCTGGTGCTGTCGATCGCGCTCATCCCGCTGATTTCCCGTTTCGTGGCTGGCCTCGATCGGTTCCGCCTGACGCGGGTGAGGTCGCTCGGATGAAGCTGCGTCGCCGGCGCCGGCGCGTGAAGGCGATCGTCAGCCCGGCGACGCTGTCGCATACCTTCGAGCGCCGCAGCTTCGTGATCGGCGCCGTGCAAGGCGGCATGGGCTTGTTGCTGGCCGGACGCCTCACCTACCTCTCGGTGTTCGAGAACGAGAAATACAAGACCCAGTCGGAAAGCAACCGGGTCAATCTGTCGCTCATCCCGCCCCGCCGCGGGTGGATCCTTGACCGTCACGGCGCGCCGCTGGCGAGCAACAAGGCGGCGTTTCGCGTCGATGTGATTCCTGAGCGACTGACCAATCCGGACCAGGCGATCGCGGTGCTCGCGCCGATCGTCGGCCTGGGCGAGGAAGAGTTGAAGGATCTCAAGGAGAAGATCGGCGCCGCGCGCGGGTATCAGCCGGTCGAGGTGGCGAGCCGTCTGACCTACGAACAGTTTGCCGCCCTCAGCGTTCGCTTGCCCGAGCTGCCCGGCGTGGTCCCGCAGCGCGGGTTCAGCCGCTATTACCCCACCGGCCCCTCGGTTGCGCACCTCATCGGCTACGTCGGCCCTGCCTCAGCGGAGGAGTACGAGAAGGACCACAACCCGCTGCTGATCACACCCGGCTACAAGGTCGGTAAGGACGGGCTCGAAAAGTATTACGAACCGCTGCTGCGCGGGAAGCCCGGCGCGCGGCGGGTAGAGGTCACCGCGGGCGGCCGCATCGTGCGCGATCTCGGCACCCGGTCCGACGTGCAAGGCAAACCGATCAAGCTCACCATCGACGGGCCGCTGCAGGACTACGCGGCGCGGCGCATCGGCCTCCAGTCGGCCTCGGTAACGGTGATCGACTGTCTGACCGGCGCGATCCTGGCGATCGTCTCGATGCCGGCGTTCGATCCCAACAGCTTCGTCGGGGGCATTGGCCGGCTTGAGTGGGAGTTGCTCAACCAGGACGACCACATCCCCTTGCTCAACAAGGCGATGCGCGGGCTCTACCCTCCCGGCTCGACGATGAAGCCGATGGCGACACTGGCGCTGCAGCTTGCGGGTGTTTCGCCCAAGGAGCATGTTTCCTGCCCCGGCGGCTATCGCCTCGGCAGCCGCTTCTTTCGATGCGACGCCGTGCATGGCTCGGTCGACATGCCCGGCGCGATCGAGCACAGCTGCAACACCTATTTCTGGAGCATGGTGCACCGGGTCGGCTACGACAAGATCGCGCCAATCGCGAAGATGCTAGGGCTCGGCGTCGAGTTCGACCTGCCCGGCACCAACCAGCGGTATGGCACGATCCCGGACTCGGCGTGGAAGATGCGCCGCTACAAGCAGGAATGGACCGCCGCCGACGGGCTCAACGCCTCGATCGGCCAGGGATATGTCTCGGTCAATCCGCTTCAGCTCGCGGTGATGACCGCGCGGGTGGCGACCGGGCGCGACCTGCAGCCGACGCTGCTGTTCGGGCACAAGCCCCGGCTCGGCCCCGCCCTCCCCTTCACTCCTGAACAGCTCGCGGTGACGCACGAGGGAATGTTCCGCGTGGTAAATGGTTCGGGCACCGCGGGCGCGAGCCGGATCGACATCGGTGGGATCAAGATGGCGGGCAAGACCGGCACCGCGCAGGTCCGCAAGCTCATCAGCCGCGGCGCGGTGAGCGACTGGAAGGCGCGCGACCACTCGCTGTTCATCTGCTACGCCCCGACCGACGCGCCGCGCTACGCGATGTCGGTGGTGGTCGAGCACGGCGGCTTCGGCGCCAGCGCCGCCGCGCCGATCGCCAAGGACGTGATGACCTACTTGTTCGATCCGGCGACCGCGCTCAAGACCCTGACCGCGCTCGAGACCGAATGGGGCGGCAACGCCATCGAGCGGATGTCGCGCCGCTACGGCAACTACGACATCGCCACTCCGGGGGTGGTATGAGCTCGATCATCCCCGCCCCGATCGCGCGCCAACCGTGGCAGATGCTGCTGCCGCTGATCGCGCTGGTCTGCTTCGGCGCCTCGGTGCTGTATTCGGTCGCGGGCGGGCACTGGCAGCCCTACGCGCTCAGCCACCTACTGCGGTTTTGCGTTTTCGTCGCGATGGCGGGCATCATGACGCTGTTCGACAAGGACGTCGTGCGCTTCATCGCTTACCCCGCCTACGCGCTGATCCTGCTGTTGCTGCTGGGAGTCGAGCTGCTCGGCTTCGTCGGCGGCGGCAGCCAGCGGTGGATCAACCTCGGCTTCATCGTGCTGCAGCCGTCGGAGTTGATGAAGCCCGCGATCGTGCTGGTGCTGGCGCGGTTCTACGGCGACCTGCCGTCGGGCATGATCCCGACCTGGCGCTCGATCGTGCCCGCCGGCGTGCTGATCGGCATGCCGGTGCTGCTGGTGATGGCGCAACCCGATCTCGGCACCGGCCTCGCCATCGCGTTCGGCGGCATGGTGGTGATGTTCCTCGCCGGGCTGCCGCTCCGCTGGTTTCTTTCGGGCGCTGCGGCTGCGGCGGTGGCGGCCCCGTTGGCGTTCTTCTTCGCGCTGCATGATTATCAGCGCAACCGGGTGTTTGTGTTCCTCGATCCCGAGAGCGACCCGCTCGGGACCGGGTATCACATCACCCAGTCGAAGATCGCGATCGGCTCGGGCGGCCTCCTCGGCAAGGGCTTCGGCGAGGGATCGCAGAGCCACCTCAACTACCTGCCCGAACCGCACACCGACTTCGTGTTCGCGACGATGGCGGAGGAGTGGGGCTTCGTCGGCGGGCTGTTCGTGCTCGCGGTGTTCTTCCTCGTGCTGCGGTGGGGATGGCGGGTGGCGCTCGCTTCCGAGGACCGCTTCTCGCGATTGCTGTCGGGCGGGATGGTCGCGACGGTGTTCTTCTACGCGATGATCAATCTGTCGATGGTGATGGGCCTCGCCCCGGTCGTCGGCATCCCGCTGCCGTTCATGAGCCACGGCGGCAGCTCGATGATGACCAACATGATCTGCCTCGGCAGCCTGATGATGGTCAACCGCTGGAACGCGCGCAGCGGAAGGCGCGGTCTGGGCTGATCGGGCCTTGGCATTCGGGCACGGGCCGCTATATGCGCCTCTCCCATCGATTCGGGACTGCCGAACAGGCCAGTCTGACTTAGGGAATGGACGCTTAGCTCAGTTGGTAGAGCAGCTGACTCTTAATCAGCGGGTCGTAGGTTCGAACCCTACAGCGTCCACCACCCCTCCACCTTAGGCAAAACTTGCGACGGGCGGCAACCTTCTCTTAACAAAAATCAGCTAGCGGCTGACCCAACGATATACGGCGTCGCACGCACCAGTGTTGTTACGAGCGGAGCCGATGCCCAATTCCCGTCACCCGTTCGACCGCCGCAAGGCACCGCGCAAGGCCACGCGCATCGATGCCGTCGCCAAGGCCGCGCACGGTCAGCGCCACCAGGTCCGCATCAGCGACCTGTCGGTCGGCGGCTGCGCGATCAGCGTCGAGCGCGGTCATCCGCTGACCGAGGGATCGAGCTACGGACTCAAGATCGACGGACTGGAAACCCTCGGCTCGACCGCGGCGTGGACCACTGACCAGAGTGCCGGACTGGAGTTTCTCCAGCCGCTCCATCCCGCGGTTGCCGATCACTTGGCGGTGCGTAATCCCGCGCCGCCGCCCTTGCCCGAGCCAGCCGACGCGCCGCCGAGAGGCATGCGCCGCCCGGACTAGGCCAGGAGCTCCTGCTCCGGAATCTGGACTGCGCGATCGAAAGCAGGGACGGCGGCGAAGCGCGGCGGCAGGGTGCCAACGCGCCACTCGGTGCGGGCGATGACGTACTCGTACTCGCAGTCCTCGCCCATCTGGGGGCGATCCTCGATCTCGTATTCCATGTGCGACACCTCTCCATAGGCGCCAATGCACAACGTCGGTTACTGTTCCGCGACTGCTAGATGTGCAGCGCGCGGCCGTAGGCGGCGAGGACGCTTTCGTGCATCATTTCACTCAGCGTCGGGTGCGGGAAGACGGACTGCATCAGCTCGGCCTCGGTGGTCTCGATCGTCTTGCCGACGACGTAGCCCTGGATGAGCTCGGTCACCTCGGCGCCGACCATGTGCGCGCCGAGCATCTCGCCGGTCCTGGCGTCGAAGACGGTCTTGATCATGCCTTCGGGCTCGCCGAGCGCGATCGCCTTGCCGTTGCCGATGAAGGGGAAGGTGCCGGCCTTCACCTCATAGCCGGCTTCCTTGGCCTTCGCCTCGGTCAGGCCGACGCTGGCGATCTGCGGGTGGCAATAGGTGCAGCCGGGGATGTTCAGCGGGTCCATGG
>JAEWKG010000311.1 GCA_023386135.1 Pseudomonadota bacterium
TGAAGGAGTTCTTCGGCAAGGAACCGCACACCGGCGTGAACCCCGACGAAGTCGTCGCGATGGGCGCGGCGATCCAGGCGGGCGTGCTGCAGGGCGACGTCAAGGACGTGCTGCTGCTCGACGTGACCCCGCTGTCGCTGGGCATCGAGACGTTGGGCGGCATCATGACCCGCATGATCGACCGCAACACCACGATCCCGACCAAGAAGAGCCAGACCTACTCGACCGCCGAGGACAATCAGAACGCGGTGACCATCCGCGTTTTCCAGGGCGAGCGCGAGATGGCGCAGGACAACAAGCTGCTCGGCCAGTTCGATCTGGTCGGTATCCCCGCCGCTCCGCGCGGCGTGCCGCAGATCGAGGTCACCTTCGACATCGACGCCAACGGCATCGTCAATGTGTCGGCCAAGGACAAGGGCACCGGCAAGGAGCAGCAGATCCGCATCCAGGCTTCGGGCGGACTCAGCGACAGCGACATCGACCAGATGGTGCAGGACGCCGAGAAGTTCGCCGAAGAGGACAAGAAGCGTCGCGCCTCGGCCGAAGCGCGCAACCAGGCCGACAGCCTGGTGCACGCGACCGAGCAACAGTTGAAGGAACACGGCGACAAGATCGACGCGGGCCTGAAGGGCGAAGTCGAGGCGGCGATCGCCGAGGCCAAGACCGCGCTCGAAGGCGATGACGTCGACGCGATCAACGCCAAGTCTCAGGCCCTGACCGAGGTCGCGATGAAGATGGGACAGGCGATCTACAGCCAGGAACAGGCTTCGGCCGACGCTCCGACCGATGGCGCTGCCGCGGGCTCGGAAGGCGGCGCGGAGGAAGAGGTGGTCGACGCCGAATTCTCCGAAGTCGACGAAGACGCCAAGGGCTGATCGCCTGATGGAGACCCAGTCCGCCACCCGTGCCAGCCGCCCCGGTGGCGGCTGAGTTTGGGGCCGGGGTCACATGTCAGCCACCGAAATCGATTTTTACGAGACGCTCGGCGTCGCCCGCGATGCGGACGGCGCGACGATCAAGAGCGCCTACCGCAAGCTCGCGATGCAGTACCACCCCGACCGCAACGCGGGTTGCAAGGAGAACGAGGACAAGTTCAAGGCGGTTTCGGCCGCCTACGAATGCCTCAAGGACCCGCAGAAGCGCGCCGCTTACGACCGCTACGGTCATGCCGCGTTCCGGGGCGGGATGGGCGGTGGCGGCGGGCATCCCGGCGCCGACTTCGGCGATATCGGCGATATCTTCGAGACCATCTTCGGCAGCGCCTTTGGCGGCGGCGGACGGCAGCAGGCCCGCCGCGGCGCGGACTTGCGCTACGACATGGAAATCACCCTCGACGAGGCGTTCCACGGCGAGAACCGCGAAATCGAGATCGAGGTCAGCCAGGCCTGCGACACCTGCCACGGCTCGGGCGCCACGCCCGGCACCGGCTCGCGGCGTTGCAACCTGTGCTCCGGCCAGGGCAAAGTCCGCGCCAAGCAGGGCTTCTTCGTGGTTGAGCGGCCGTGCCCCAACTGCCACGGCGCGGGCGAAGTGATCGAGAGCCCGTGCCGCGCGTGTGGCGGGGAAGGGCGGGTCGATCGCCCGCAGAAGCTCGACGTCGAGATCCCGCCGGGAGTCGATACCGGCACCCGCATCCGCCTGTCCGGCAAGGGCGAGGCGGGGCCACGCGGTGCGCCTCCGGGCGATCTCTACATCTTCGTCCACGTCCGACCGCACGCGGTGTTCGAGCGCGAGGGCACGACGCTGATCACCCGCTGCCCGATCAGCTTCACCACCGCCGCGCTCGGCGACACGATTGAAATCCCCGATCTCGGCGGTGTGAGCCACCAGGTGAGCATCCCGGCCGGCATCCAGTCGGGCAAACAGTTGCGCGTGCGCGGCGCCGGCATGCCGGTCCTGCAAGGCCGGGGTCGCGGTGATCTGGTGGTCGAGATCGCGGTTGAGACGCCGACCAAGCTCACCAAGGCGCAGCGCGAATTGCTGCAGCAGTTCCGCGAGACCGAGACCGGCGAGGAGTGCCCCGAGAGCCGCGGCTTTTTCGAGAAACTGAAGAGCGCGTTCGGCGGCTAGGCCGACTGCTCCACCTCGCGCCGGATGCCGGCAACGAGGTTGGGGTCGGCGGTGCAGCGCCTTGCTTCCTCGTCGAGGATGGCAAGGAACGCGCGGCGCTTGAATGCGGCGAGATCGGCCTCGCCGAAATCGTCGATCGTCGATGCCACGAGATCGATCATCCGCTCGGCCCCATGCAGGCGGCCCCACAGGTAGTCGTTTTCGCGGTAGGCGCGGCTGAAGAAGGCGCCGAAGTTGTAGAACTCGGTGCCGCGAAGGGTCGCCCGCGTGCCCCCGGCGCGGATCGAGCGCGCGTCTTCCGGGCTGATGCGATCGACCTTTACCGC
Organism: Pseudomonadota bacterium; assembly: GCA_023386135.1. GTDB lineage: Bacteria > Pseudomonadota > Alphaproteobacteria > Sphingomonadales > Sphingomonadaceae > Tsuneonella. The sequence continues at coordinate 2,397 of JAEWKG010000311.1, forward strand.
ATTGAACTCGGTCAGACCTTCGTTCTGCAGCAGCGGCAGCGTCGCCGCGTCGTAGAACGGGAACCCGAGATAGGCGAGCAGCACCCGCCGCCGCAGTTCCTTCGGCATCGCCTCGAGCGCGGCGGCGAGCAGCGCCTCGGCCTCGGCATCCACCTCCGGCAGCAGGCGGCGCGCGGCGAGCGCATCGAGCACCGCGCCGGGGTCCTCCATCACCTTGCTCGCCAGCACGGCGAAGTCGTCGCCGAGGTTCGCGTTGCCCTCGCGCGCGAAATACAGCGCGAGGATCTGATAGATCGCCTCCCGCGCGGCATCGAGCGCCTCCGCGGGCGTGCTGTCGTCGGCCTCCCAATCGACCGACAGCCGCCGCGCGATCAAGCGCAAGCGGCGGATGCGGAAAGCGAGATCGTGCGCGCGAAGGAAGTCCACCGCGCCCGCGCTGATCCCGCCGCCAGGGTCGGCAAGCGAGAACAGACCACGCTCGTCGAGCTCGCGGCGGAGGCGGTTCTCGATCGGCTCGGCATCGGGCAGTAGCAGCTGCGGCGCGGCCGCGAGGACGATCTCGGCGAGGGTCTCGACGATCCCCGCGACCTTGGCCTGCGCGTAGGGCTGGAAGGCGTAACCCGCGCGGTCGGCCGCCGCCTGCTGCGCCTTGTTGCGCCACGCCGAGAGACGCTTGGGCGTCGGCGAGTCCATGAACAGCGTCAGCCCGAACAGCTTCTCGACCGCCGCCTCGACCTCGGGCCGCAACGCAATGACGATCCGGGACAACCGCACCGCCTCGCGGCTCTGCTTCTCGATCGCTTCGAGATTGTCGCGGATGGGCTGTTCGCGCGGGATGGTCGAGAGCGAGCCGAAGATGGCGCCGAAGAAGCCCACCGGCTGGTCGAGCGTTTCTTCGATCGCTCCGAAGCGGTCTGGGCGGGGATCGATGTATACGAAACGGCGGTCGACCTCCCGCTGCGCCGGCCGCGAGGCGAGCGCCGCGCGCGCTGCACCGAACGGCGCGTTGTTGAGCACGGACCCGTCGATCAGCGAGACGTGGGCTTCGTTCCCCTGCCGGACGTGCACCGGCATCACGCGTTCGAGGAAGCTCGCCCGGCCGCTCCACGAGCGTTTGCGCTCGTCGGCAAGACGATCGATGTCCGCTAGTTGCAGCGGCGGGAACGCGCCCGGGAAGCTCGCCGTCGCGCGCGCGGCCATCGTCAGCTCGAGCGGCTCGGCCAGGCTTTCGCCGCCCCGCGGCGGCACCTTGCTGCGGAAGGCGATCGGCATCCGGTGCTCGCTTTCCTCGACGCTCTCCGGGCTGTGCAGACGCAGGATCGAGAGGAACCCGCGGAAGTCGGTCGCGGTAACCATGAGGTCGAGCGGGTGGCCGGGAGGCAGCAGCGGTGATTGTGGGGTGCTCTGGCCCACTGCCATCAGCGCATCGTAGAGCAGCCGCGTAAACCCAGCGCCGGAGAACGGCGGCTCGAACCAGCGCCCGCGCACGAGGTGCGAGACCTTGCGCCGCACCTCCGAGCGGGTTTCCGGCGCCACGCTTTCGCTCACCGCATTGCCGGGCCGGCGCAGCAGCCACCACACCAGCGGCATCGCCCAGAACTTGCCGATGCGCGAGAACGGCCGCGCGTCGGGGTCGAGCAGCTTGTCGACGTCGGCGTTGGCCAGCCACAGCTCGGTCAGCGGCTCGAGGCTGTGCCCGGAGTGGATCGCCTGCGCGAGGAACACCGCGTTGATTCCGCCCGCGCTGGCGCCCGTGACGATGTCGGGCAGCACGCGCAGGCGGACGTTGTGCTGCGCCTCGATCATTTCGAGCAGATCGCGATAGACCGCGCTCACGCCGTCGGCGGGTAGGGCGTCCGCGCCATGAAAGTCCCGGCTCGCGCGGGCAAGGTGCCACAGCTCCTTGGTCACCCCGTGCATGTAGACCGCCAGGCTGACCCCGCCGTAGCAGACCAGCGCGATGCGGAGTTCCTTCTGACGCATGCCGCATGCTTGCCCGCACCGGCCCGCGTTGGCAATTGCGTTCCACCAATGTTCCGTTTACGCCCCGGTGCGATGGTGAAGACGAAACGCCGCTACGTGTGCCAGGCCTGCGGCTCGGTGAGCCACCGCTGGCAGGGCCAATGCACCGACTGCGCCGAGTGGAACACGCTGGTCGAGGACGCGCCCGCGAGCGTCTTTTCGCTGAAGCACGACCTGTCGGCGGGAGGGCGGGCGATCGCGTTCGAAGCGCTCGATGCGCCGTCCGAACCGCTGGTGCGGTTGCCGACCGGACTCGCCGAATTCGACCGCGCTCTAGGCGGCGGGCTGGTGCCCGGCTCGGCGGTGCTGATGGGTGGAGACCCCGGCATCGGAAAGTCGACGCTGCTGCTTCAATCGGCCGGCGCGGTGGCAGGGTGCGGGGCTAAAGTCGTCTACATCAGCGGCGAAGAAGCCGCCGGGCAGGTTCGGATGCGGGCAGGCCGGCTCGGCCTTGCCGATGCGCCGATTCTGCTCGCTGCGGCGACAGGCGTGCGGGATATCCTCACTACGCTCGGCCAGGGAGCGCCCCCGGCGCTACTGATCATCGATTCGATCCAGACGATGCACTCCGACAACATCGAAGGCGCGCCGGGCACCGTCAGCCAGGTGCGCGGCTGCGCGTTCGAGCTGATCCGCTACGCCAAGGAGAACGGCGTCGCGCTGGTGCTGGTCGGGCACGTGACCAAGGACGGCAGCATCGCAGGGCCGCGCGTGCTGGAGCACATGGTCGACGTGGTGATGAGCTTCGAAGGCGAGCGCAGCCACCAGTACCGCATCCTCCGCGCGCTCAAGAACCGCTTCGGCGCGATCGACGAGATTGGCGTGTTCGCGATGGCGGGGGCGGGGCTGGACGAAGTCGCCAACCCGTCGCTGCTGTTTCTCTCGGGCCGCGAGGAGCCACTTGCCGGGAGCGCGGTGTTCCCGGCTCTCGAAGGCACCCGCCCGGTCTTGGTCGAGATCCAGGCGCTGATCGTGCGGCTGCAATCGGGCGCGACTCCGCGCCGCGCGGTGGTCGGGTGGGATTCGGGGCGGCTCGCCATGCTGCTGGCGGTGCTCGAATCGCGCTGCGGGCTCAATTTCAGTTCGGCGGAAGTCTATCTCAATGTCGCCGGTGGATACCGCTTGTCGGACCCGGCCGCGGACCTGGCAGTGGCGGCGGCGCTGGTGTCCGCACTCGCCGACAAGCCGCTGGCGACCCACGCGATATGGTTTGGCGAGGTCTCTCTGGCGGGAGAAATCCGCCCCGTCGCGCACGCCGGACTGCGCTTGCGTGAGGCGGCCAAACTGGGCTTCAACGCCGGCTACGGCCCGGCCGACGCGGAGCCGGGTTCATCCGGACTTAACTATCGCGGCCTAAGCCGGCTGGGCAATCTCGTTGACCGGGTAATGGCACAGGCATAATCGATCTGCGATCGCAATGACGGGTTTCGATATCATCGTGCTGGTGATCGTCGCAGTGGCGGCGGTTGGCGGCTTCTTGCGCGGGTTCGTGCAGGAAGTCCTGTCGCTGCTTGCATGGGGCGTCGCGATCCTCGCGATCCATAACCTGCACACTCCGCTTTACGACTGGCTGGAGCCCAAGATCGGCAATCCGACCGGCGCCTCCACGCTCGCGTTCGCGGCGCTGCTGCTGATCCCGTACGCGGGGATGAAGGTCATCGCCAGCAACCTGGGCGAGAAGTCGCGGTCGTCGCTGCTCGGGCCGATCGACCGCGTGCTCGGCTACGGGTTCGGGGCGATCAAAGGCGCGATCGTGGTCACCTGCGCGTTCGCGCTGCTCGTGCTGGGTTTCGATTCGGGCTGGGGCATCACCGGGCGGCCCGACTGGATCAAGCTGGCGCGTACCTATCCGCTGGTCAATGCCAGTGCCGATGCATTGGTGCAGATGATCGAGAATCGCTCTGCGCAGATTGAGGCGACGGACCGGAAGGTCCACATCCGCGGCGAATGACCGCCGGCGGAACGACCGCGCTTTACGCGCCGGAGCTGCTGGCACTGGCGGTGTCGCTGGCGGACTATCCCTTCGACTCGGATGCGCCATTCACGGGCGAGGCGCGCTCGCCGACGTGCGGGAGCCGGGTCGCCTTTTCCGGCGCTCTTCAAGGCGCGCAAGTGGTTCGACCTGGGCTGCGCGTCACCGCTTGCGCGGTCGGACAGGCGGCTGCGGCGATTTTCATCCCGCACGCAGTCGACCGAGCTCGCGACGACATCCTTGGAGCGCGGGTAGCGATCGCGGCCTGGCTCGCGGAGGCCGGTCCGCTTCCCGATTGGCCGGGCTTCGCTGCACTCGAGCCGGCGCGGGCCTATCCCGGGCGGCACGGCGCGATCCCATTGGCGTGGGATGCCGCGCTGGCTGCGCTTCCCAAGGAAACCGAGGGCAGCTAGAGGCTGCTCCCTTACGGGCAAGGGGAGCCACGCCGCCGTCATGAGCGCCACCGCAGTCGCCGCACACGAACCGAGCGCCAAGGAAATCCGCCTGGTCATCGCCGCCTCGTCGGCGGGGACGATCTTCGAGTGGTACGATTTCTTCATCTACGGCACGCTCGCCGCGCTGATCGGCAAGGCATTCTTCCCCGCCGATAACGAGACGCTGCAGCTGCTGCTGGTATGGGCCGGGTTCGCGGTCGGGTTCTGCTTCCGGCCCTTGGGCGCGATCCTGTTCGGCTTCCTCGGCGACCGGCTCGGGCGCAAGTATACCTTCCTCATTACCGTCACCCTGATGGGCATCGCCACCGCGGGCGTCGGCATGATTCCCGGCGCCGCGTCGATCGGCCTCGCCGCGCCCGCGCTGGTAATCCTCCTGCGCATCCTGCAGGGCCTCGCGCTTGGCGGCGAGTATGGCGGGGCGGCGGTTTATGTTGCCGAGCACGCGCCGATCGAGAAGCGCGGGTTCTACACCTCGTTCATCCAGGCGAGCGTGGTCGGCGGGTTCGTGCTGTCCGTGATCGTGGTGATCGCCTGTCGTGCGTTCATTCCCGAAGAGACCTTCAATGCCTGGGGCTGGCGGGTGCCGTTCATCCTCAGCCTGATCCTTCTCGCGATCAGCCTGTGGATGCGGTTGAAGCTCAGCGAAAGCCCGGTGTTCAAGGCGATGAAGGCATCGGGGGAGATGGTGAAGAACCCCTTCGTCGAGAGCTTCACCTACCCCGGCAACAAGAAGCGCATCTTCGTCGCGCTGTTCGGCATCACCGGGGTGCTGACAACGATCTGGTACACCGCGTTCTTTTCCGGTTTGAGCTTCCTCAAGGGCCCGATGCGGATGGACCCGGCGGTCGCGGAATGGATCATGCTCGCCGCCGGAGCGATCTCGATGGGGTTCTACCTCATGGTCGGGCGCTGGTCGGACAAGGTGGGCCGCAAGACCCCGATCATCATCGGCGCCGCGGCGTCGCTGGTGCTGCTGTTCCCGCTGTTCTGGGGCATCGGCGCACTCGCCAATCCCGGGCTGGCGGCGAGTGCCGAGCGGGCACCGGTGGTCGTCTCGGGCCAGCAGTGCACCTACGATCCCTTCGCCAGCAAGCAGGCGACCGACTGCGGCAAGTTGCTGGCCGACCTCACCGCGCTCGGCGTTTCATACGATGTCGGGGCGGTTAATGCGGCGGGCACCGGCCTGACGGTTGGGGACACACACCTCGATCTCGCTGGTCTCGGCGCAACCGACGACGCGGCGCGCAAGGCCGCGATCCAGAGCGCGCTGGAGCAGCAGGGCTACGACTTCGCCAAGCAGACACCGCCGCTGGCCAGCATCATCGGCATCATCGCACTGATCTCGGGCCTCGGGCTGCTGTCGGCGCTGACCTACGGCTCGGTCGCGGCGCTGCTGGCGGAGATGTTCCCGCCGCAGATCCGCTACAGCTCGATGTCGATCCCCTATCACATCGGTGCGGGCTACCTCGGCGGGTTCCTGCCGCTGATCGCGAGCTACATCGTCGCCACCACCGGCAACGCCTATGCCGGGCTGTGGTACACTTGGGGCGTGGTCGCATTCGGGCTGGTGGTCGCGTGGTGGGGCATCCCCGGCGGCAAGCCGCGCGATTTCGCCGCCTCGGACGAGCCGCCGCCGGTCGCGCCCAACCGCCCATGACGCAAGCGCCGCCGCCC
>JAEWKG010000001.1 GCA_023386135.1 Pseudomonadota bacterium
ACTTGTAGGTCCAGCGGCCGTAGTAGGTCATCCGCCGGCCCTTGAAGAGGCCGTCCTGCCCTTCCATCGCGTAGTCGGGATCGTTGACCAGGATGACCGCGGTCTTCCCCTTCATGTCGATCCCCGCGTAGTCGTTCCAGCCGAGCTCGGGCGCATTGATGCCGTAGCCGACGAACACCAGCGGGCTGTTCTGGATGCGGGTCTGCGGGGTGACGCGGTAGCTCGCCGCGACGTACTGGTCGCCGAACGAGAAGCTGAGCGGCTTGGCCCCGCCGCTGACGGTGAGCGGGGTGTAGTTGCTGCCCGTGATCTCGACCGTCGGCACATCCTGCAGCCACTCGCCGTGATTGCCCGGCTGCAGCCCGGCCTGCTTGAACTTGGCAATGATGTAGTCGAGCACCTTGGGCTCGACTGCGGTGCTGGGGGCGCGGCCCTCGAAATCGTCCTGAGACAGACGCTTGGTCACTTCCTGCATCAGCGGAATCGACGGCGCGATCGCGGCCTCGGCGCTGTTGGCGGAAGCGGTATCCCTGCTCTGCATCGTGGTGGCGCAGGCGGCGAGTGCCAGCGGGGCGAGCGCGGCGATAAGCGGGCGATAGGACACGGGGGCGACCTCCAGGCTGGGGAAGAACCACGCGGCCCTGCCACGCGCAAAGGCGCCGCACAACCCGGCTGCCGCTTGCGCCCGCGCGGCGCATCGGCTTGAGGTCGCGGTGATGACGGCGGACTGGCAGGGAGCGCTCGAGCGCGCGCGGGCACATGCGCCGTTCCTGGCGGGCGCGCTCGACCGGATGCCCGAGTTGGAAGCACTGCTGGCCGCAGGAGGCGGTGAGGGGGCGGTGGCCTGGGCGCGCGCTGCCGGCGAAGGCATCGACGACGTGGGCCGGGCGTTGCGGCGCCAGCGGCTCGCCTATGCCGCGGCGCTGGCGGTCGGCGATCTGTCGGGCGCCTTCCCGCTCACGCGCGTGATGGAGGAATTGTCGGCGCTGGCCGACCGCTCGCTCGACCGCGCGATCGGCGCGGCGATCGCGCGGCAGGTGCCGGACGCGCCGCCCGCTGGGATGATCGCGCTCGCGCTCGGCAAGCACGGCGCGCGCGAGCTCAACTACAGCTCCGACATCGACCCGATCCTGCTCTACGACCCCGCGACCCTGCCCCGCCGCGAGCGCGACGAACCGGCGGAAGCGGCGCAGCGCTATGCGCGTGAGGTGGTGCGGCTGTTGAGCGAGGTGACCGCCGACGGCTACGTGTTCCGGGTCGACCTGCGGCTGCGCCCCGCTTCCGAGGTCAGCCCGCTGGCGATCCCGGTCGACGGCGCCCTGACGCACTACGAAAGCTCTGCCCTGGCGTGGGAACGCGCGGCGTTCATCCGCGCGCGGGCGGCGGCGGGTGACGTCGCGGCGGGCGAGCGGTTCCTCGCCGCGATCCGCCCGTTCGTGTGGCGCCGCAGCCTCGATTTCGGCGCGATCGGCGAGATCCGCCGGCTGACCGCGCGCATCCGCGCCAGCCACGCCGGGCCGCGCGTCCCGGGGCCGGGCTTCAACCTCAAGCTCGGCCGCGGCGGCATCCGCGAGGTCGAATTCTTCGCCCAGACCCACCAGCTCATCCACGGCGGCCGCGACCCGTCGTTGCGAGTACGTGGGACGCGAGCCGCGCTCGACGCGCTCGCGGCGGTGGGGATTGTCTCGAGCGAGGACGCGCTCGCGCTCGGGGATACGTACGACCGGCTGCGCACGCTCGAACACCGCTTGCAAATGGTCGGCGACCAGCAGACCCACAGCCTGCCCTCGGGGGAGGCGCTCGACGATGTCGCGCGACTCGACGGGCTGGCGGACGGCGCCGCGCTGGTGGCGGAACTGGCGGCAATCACCGACACCGTCGCGCGCCGCTACGATACGCTGATCGCGGACGAGGTCGAATCGGTCGCGGTGCCCGCGCGGGGCGATGCGCTCGCCGCGCGGCTGGGCGAACTCGGCTTTGAGGAGCCCGAGCGGCTCGCCCAGCGCATCGGCGCGTGGGGCGAGGGCGGGATCCGCGCGCTGCGCTCGCAGGCCGCGCGCGACGCGTTCGACGCGCTGCTGCCCGCGCTGCTCGAACGGTTTGCCGCCGCGCCCGCGCCCGTTCAGGCGCTCAACCGGTGGGAACGCGTGCTGGCTGCCGCGCCTAGCGCAATCAACCTGTTCAACCTCCTCACCCAGCGCCCTGCCTTGCTCGACCAGCTGGCGCGCATCCTCGTCCTCGCGCCAACGCTGGCCGAGCAACTCGGTCGCCGGCCCGAGCTGCTCGACACGCTGATCGACGCGCGCGCGCTCGACCTTCCCGGCAGCGTGGAGGAGATCGCGGCGCGCATGCGCGCGGGCGACGAGCGCGACGATTACGAGCACCGCCTCGACCGCATCCGCCGCGTCACCGGCGAGCTGCGCTTTGCCCTCGGCCTGCAGACCATCGCGGCGGTGCACGATCCACTGTCGATCGGCACCGCGCTGTCGCGCACTGCAGAGGCGGCCCTGCTGGCTGCGCAGGACGCCGCGGTGCGCGAGTTCGAGGCGGTCCACGGCCGCGTGACCGGCGGAGAGCTTGTCGTGCTCGGGCTCGGGCGGCTCGGCGGGGGCACGCTGACGCATGCCTCCGACCTCGACCTCATCTATCTCTTCACCGGCGATTTCGGCGGCGAGTCCGACGGGCGGCGTCCGCTCGGCGTGACACACTACTTCAACCGTCTCGCCCAGCGCGTGACCGCCGCGCTCAGCGTGCCGACCGCCGAGGGCGCGCTGTACGAAGTGGACACGCGGCTACGGCCGCAAGGCGCGCAGGGGCCGCTGGCGGTGAGCTTCGACAGCTTCGCCCGCTACCAGCGCGAGGACGCGTGGACCTGGGAGCACATGGCGCTGACCCGCGCGCGCCCGCTGACCGGCTCGGCTGCCGCGCAGGCCGCGCTCAAAGGCGTCATCGCCAGCGTGCTCGGACGCCCGCGCGATCCCGCCACGCTCAAAGCCGATGTCCTCAAGATGCGCGCCGAGATGGCCGCGCATAAACCGCCGCGTGGGATCCTCGATGCCAAGCTGCTGCGCGGCGGGCTGGTCGATCTCGAGTTCCTGATCCATTTCCTCCAGCTGCGCGACCGTACCGGCTTCGACCCCGATCTGGGCGAGGCGGCCGAGACGCTGGCCAATGCGGGATTGTTGCCCGCGCCCGCCCGCGATGCCCTGGCGTTGATGACCCGCCTGCTGATCGCCGCGCGCCTGCTCGCGCCCGACTCCGAAGTGCCGCCCGCCGCTGCCGCCGCGGCGCTGGCCGAGGCGTGCGGCTACCCCGACCTGCCAGCCCTCTTGCGCGCGTTCGATGCCGCGCGGCAGGAGGTGGCCGCCGCCTGGGCCGATTCGTTCGGCCAGCCGCTGGAGACGTAAAGCCATGACCAAGCCTGCAGTCGGCGACCCGATGCCCGACATCGCCCTCGAAACTCCCGACGGCGGCACCGTCCGCCCGTCCGATTTTGCCGGCAAGAAGGCGGTGATCTGGTTCTACCCCAAGGACAACACGCCCGGCTGCACCACCGAGGCCAAGGACTTCACCGCGCTGGCTGGTGAATTCGAGAAGGCCGGCGTCGCGCTGCTCGGCGTATCGAAGGATTCGCCCGAGAAGCATCGCAAATTCATCGCCAAGCAGGCCCTCGGTGTGCCGCTGGCCTCGGACGCGGCGGAGGGCGGGCTCAGCGACGCGCTCGGCATCTGGACCGAGAAGCAGCTCTACGGGAAGAAGTTCATCGGCATGGTCCGCACCACCTTCCTGCTCGACGCGAAGGGGCAGATCGCGCGGGTGTGGGACAAGGTGAAGGTCAAGGACCACGCCGCCGAAGTGCTGGAAGCCGCGAAAGCGTTGTGAGCACTCCGCGGCCGCTGGGCGAGGCCATCCGCGGGGGGCTGCTGACGGCCGACCCGGCCGGGAAGGTCATGGCCGCACGAAAGGTCGCGCGCGACTGGCGGCTCGGGCGGTTGGCCTTCGACCTAACTCAGCCGATGCCCGACCGGCCCGCGCGGCCCGCCGCTCCCGAACTACTTGCGCCGAACCGCTTGCCCAAACGCGGCAAAGCCGGGTCCGAGCGAGGCCGCATCGCGCTGTGGCATGCGCTGGCGCATATCGAATTCGTCGCCATCGATCTCGCGCTCGACATGGCGGGCCGCTTCGGCGCGGAGAGGGGGCGCGGTTTCGTCAGCGACTTCCTCGCGGTGGCGGCAGACGAGGCGATGCACTTCGCGCTGCTCGACCGGCACCTGCGCGCGATAGGCAGCTACTACGGCGCGCTCCCCGCGCACGCCGGGCTGTGGCAGGCGGCGGAGGAAACCGCGCACGATGTCGCCGCGCGGCTCGCCATCGTGCCGATGGTGCTCGAAGCGCGCGGGCTCGACG
>JAEWKG010000049.1 GCA_023386135.1 Pseudomonadota bacterium
CGCGCTCGGCGGGCGCGACCTGCTGCTGGGGCCGCGGCTCGCCGAGCGGACGGGCCAGAGCGGGCCGTTGCTGGCGGTGGGCCTGCTCGCCTCGGCGCTGTCCGCCGCGGTAATGGCGGCAGCGGGGCTGGCGCTGGCGCTGGTCCTGCCCGAGCCGGCCGCCGACATGCTGGTGGCGATCGCGCTGGTGGTCGCCGCGGTGGAGCTGGCCTGGCCAATCAAGCGGCCTCTGCCGGAGGAGCCGACGCACTCGCTGTTCGCCGCGCTGATCGTCCTCACCGCGCGACAGGTCGGCGATGCCGCGCGCTTCCTGGTGTTCGCCTTCGCCGCCGGGGGCTCGGCGTGGATGGCGGGCATCGGCGGCGCGCTCGGCGGCGTGGCGGCGCTCGGGCTCGGCATCGCGATGGGCGCGGAGCTCAGCCGCTGGCCGCTGCGCGCGATCCGGCTAGTGCTGGCGGGCGTAACCGCAATCGTCGCGGTGGCCATCGCGCTCAGCGTGCGCGGGATCATCGGCTAGCGCGCCCGCGCCCAAGTGCTATTGCGCAAAGGCAATGATAAACCTGACCATCGTCGAGGGCGCCGACGATACCGAAATCGCGCGGTGGCTCGCCGAAACGATCCGCGCCGCGCTCGCCGCGACCGAGGGTCCGATCGCGATCTCGGTGCCAGGCGGCTCGACGCCGTTTCCCATACTAGTGCGCCTGGCCAGTGAACCGCTCGACTGGCGCCGCGTCACCGTCTGGCCGGGCGACGACCGCTTGGTGCCCGAGGAGCATCCCGCCTCGAACGTCGGCCGCATCCGGGCGCTGATGGCCTCCACCGGGGCCGAAGTGGTGACGCTGACGGTCATGGAGCAGGTGCCCCCGTTCGCGCTGGTGTGGCTGGGGATGGGCGAGGATGGCCACGTCGCCTCGCTGTTCCCGAGCAGCGACCCGCGCGCCGACGATCCCGCACCGATTCGCACGCTCACCCCCGACCCGCTGCCGCCGGAAGCGCCGTTCGACCGCATCACGCTGACGCTGCCGTCGCTGCTCGCAAGCGATCGGCTGCTGCTGGTGATCCGCGGCGCGGCCAAGCGCCGCGTGCTCGAGGATGCGACCGCGGGGCGCGGCGACACACCGGTCGCGCGCCTGCTCGCCGCGGCGCGCCAACCGGTCACGGTGTTCGCGTGATCCCGCGCGTCCTCCACCGCGCCGCGCTGCGGCTGGCGCATCGGTTGCGGCACCGCTGGCGCAAGCTGGTCAAGGCGCGCATCGCCGGGGTCTCGGTCTTCGTGACCGACCTCGAGGGTCGGCTGCTGCTGGTGCGGCACAGCTACGGTCCCGGCGGCTGGGCGCTGCCCGGCGGCGGGATGAATCGCGGCGAGGCGGCCGAGGCGGCTGCGCTCCGCGAGGTCGCCGAGGAAGTCGGCTGCCGGATCGAAGGCGCGCGGGTGCTCGAACAGTTGGAGGAAACACTGTCGGGTTCGCCGCACACCGCGTGGCTGGTCGCCGGGCGCACGCTCGACCGGCCGACGCCGGACAAGCGGGAGATATTGGAGGCGCGGTTCTTCCCGACGCACTCGCTGCCCGAGCCGCTGACGCCGCTGACCCGGCGGCGGATCGATGCGTGGAAGGGGAAGTGGCGCTAAAGCAAGCTCAACTGCGCCTCATCCCGCGACCGCTCGACTTCGCCGTCCCGCTCCAGATTTGACAGCGTCAGCCCCATCAGCCGGATCGGCAGCGGCAGTGGCAGGGCCTCATCCAGCAGCTCGCGCGCCACGCGGCCGAACTCGGTCTTGTCCGCCACCGCGTGCGGCAACGAGCGGGCGCGGGTCATGATCTGGAAGTCGGTGTACTTCATCTTCAGCGTCACCGTGCGGCCCTTGGACCGAGTCCGCTCGATCGAGTCCCACACGATATCGATGATCCCCTCCAGCGTTTCGCGCAACGCGGGGCCGCTCGAAATATCCTCGTTGAAGGTGCGCTCGCCGCCGACCGACTTGCGGATGCGGTTGGCGCGCACCGGTCTCAGGTCGATCCCCCGGCAGGCGCGGTAGAGATAGTCGGCGAAGCTGCCGAAGTGCGCGCGCAGCCACGCATGGTCCTTAGCGGCGAGGGCGGCGCCGGTCTCGATCCCGAGACGCGCCATTTTCTCCGCGCCCTTGGGGCCGACGCCGTGGAAGCGGCGGATTGGCAAGCTCTGCACGAATGCTGCGCCCTGGCCGGGGCGGATCACGCAGATGCCGTCGGGCTTGTTCTGGTCGCTCGCCAGCTTGGCGAGGAACTTGTTGTAGCTGACCCCGGCGCTGGCGGTGAGCTGGGTGTCCTCGCGGATGCGGCGGCGGATGTCCTGCGCGATCTGGGTCGCGCTGCCGATGCCCTTCAGGTCGTCGGTGACGTCGAGGTAGGCTTCGTCGAGGCTCAGCGGTTCGTCGTGCGGGGTGTAGTCGCGAAAGATCGCGCGGATTTGCTGGCTTACTTCCTTGTACACGTCGAACCGGTGGCGCACGAAGATGAGGTCGGGGCACAATCGCCGCGCGGTCATGCCCGGCATCGCGCTGCGCACCCCGAACCGCCTCGCTTCGTAGCTGGCGGCGGCGACCACTCCGCGCCCGCCCGAGCCGCCGACCGCCACCGGCTTGCCGCGTAATGCGGGATCGTCGCGCTGTTCGACGCTGGCGAAGAAGGCGTCCATGTCGACGTGAATGATCTTGCGCAGGCCCACACCGTCTTGGGGCGCTTCCTCGGCATCATCGTCGTCGGAGTCGAAGGAGGGCGGGTCGCTCACCCGGCCACGATAGCCGCGCCAAAAAGGGCTGGCCATGCATGGCGTGGCTGGGCATGGCGGCGAGCCGTGGCCTCCAACACCGCCTCCGCGCCCGTGCAGTTCAACCTGCGCGAAGGCGAATTCGTCGCCATGATGGCCATGCTGATGGCGTTGCAGGCGTTGTGCATCGACTCGATGCTGCCAGCCCTCGGCGCGATCGCGCACGATCTGAACGTGACCGATCCCAACCGGCGCCAGCTGGTGGTCGGGGTATTCCTCATCGCGTCCGGCTTCGCCGCGCTGTTTCCGGGCGCGCTGGCGGACCGGTTCGGGCGCCGGCCGGTGCTGTTTGGCGGCCTCGCGATCTACATCCTGCTCGCGATCGGCTGCGCGCTCGCGGAGAGCTTCGAGGCGCTCCTGACGATGCGGGTGCTGCACGCGATCGGCAGCGCGGCACTGGCGGTGATGCCGAGCGCGATCATCCGCGACCGCTTCGCCGGCGACCGCATGGCCCGCGCGATGTCGACGATCTCGGTGGTGTTCATGATCGTGCCGATGCTGGCGCCGAGCTACGGCCAGGCGGTTCTGCTGGTGGCGAGTTGGCGCTGGATCTTCGCCGGGATGGCGCTGATGGCGCTGGTGGTCGGCGGCTGGGTGTGGCTGCGCCTGCCCGAGACGCTGCATCCGGAATTCCGCCAGCAGATCGAGCCGATCACCATTGTGCGCAACATGGGCCGCGCCGCGACCAACCGCGCGGCGATCGGCTACGTCATCGGCTCGTCGCTGGTGATGGGCGGGCTGTTCGGCTTCATCAATTCCGCGCAGCAGCTCGTTGCCGAGCACTTCGGCGCCGGCACGATGTTCCCGCTGTTGTTCGCGATGGGCGCGGGGTCGATGGCGCTGGCTAACTTCACCAATTCGCGCATCGTCGAGCGCTTCGGCGCGCGCCGGGTCAGCCACTTCGCACTGCTGGCGTTCATCGCGGTCTCGACGGTGCAGGTGATCCAGGCTGCTTCGGGGCACGAGACGCTGTGGCAGTTCATGCCGCTGATGGCGGCGAACATGTGCCTGGTCGGCTTCATCGGCGCGAACTTCGGCTCGATCGCGATGCAGCCGTTCGCTGAGATCGCGGGGGCTGCGTCGTCGTTCCAGGCCTGCGCGCGGATGGTGATCGGCGCTACGATCGGGGCGCTGGCCGGCGCAGCGTTCGACGGCACCGCGCTACCGCTGGCACTTACTCTGTTGGGAGGCGGGCTCGGCTCGCTCGCGCTGGTCCTGTTCAGCGAGCACGGGCGGCTGTTCCGCCGCCTGAACCCCCCCGGGACCCCGCGCATCCCGGGCGCGTCGCCGCCGCGCTAGGCGTCGCCATTCGTCGAACGGAGACCAAGGACGTTGCCCGGAAAGCACAGCTCGACTACCTTTCGACAATTGCCGTCCATATCGAACAATATAGGCGTTGCCATTCCAACAGTGCTGTGGGAACGCGCCGCCCTCGTTCGTTTCATTCAGTAGTAGCAATGGGTCTTCCGATGTCGCTCCGTAATATTGCTTTTGCCTTCGCTTCCGCCTCGCTCATGGCCGCGCCCGTCGCTGCTCAGGCTGCCGAGGCTGCTCCGGTCCAGCGTTCGGCCGCGCCGACCGCCGAGTCGAACAAGCTGTTCGGCGGCACCGAGCTGTGGGTTTTCGCGGCGATTACCGTGATCCTGCTCGCCTGGTACGCGCTCGACAACGACCGCCACAACGATCCGGTCAGCTCCTGATTTCTATGCAAGGGCGCCCTTTGCGGGGCGCCCTTGAAATCGGCGCCTAGCTTTCGGCGCCGAGTGCCCGCCAGGCCAGCTCCGCGAACTCGCATAGCAGCGGGCGCGTATCGCGCGGGTCGATGATGTCCTCGACGTTGAAGCGCTCGGCGCTGCGGAAGGGGCTGGTGACCTTGGCCAGTCGCGCGCGGATCGCATCGAGCTCGGCCGCGGGGTCCTCGGCCGCCTCGATCTCGGACTTGTAGGCGACTTCCAGCCCGCCGGCGATCGGCAGGCTGCCCCAGTCGCCCGATGGCCAGCAGTAGCGGTACTGGTAGGTGTCAGCGTTGGACATCGCGGACCCCGCGATGCCGTAGGCGCGGCGCAGGACCACGCTCGCGAGCGGCACGGTCGCCTTGTAGACCGCGTTCATCGCCTGCACGCCGTAGCGGATGGTGCCGGCCAATTCGGCTTCACGGCCGATCATGAAGCCGGGGTTGTCGACCAGATGGACGATCGGCAGGCGGAACAGGTCGGCGAGCTTGACCCAGCGTTCGACCTTCTCGCTGGTCTTGGCGTCCCACGATCCGCCGAGGTAGCTCGGGTCGCTGGCGAGGACCATCACCGGCCAGCCATCGAGCCGGGCGAGCGCGGTGATCGCCGCGCGGCCCCACATGCGGCCGATTTCGAATACGGTGCCCTTGTCGAACACCATGTTGAGCGCGCGGCGCATCGAATAGACTTCTTTTTCGCCGCGCGGGACGAGCGAAAGAAGCGCTTGATCGCGGCGCTGAACAGGGTCGGAACACGCCGAACGCCTGGCGAGCTGTCCGACGTGTTCGGGCATGAACGACAGGAAGTGCCGCGCGCGGGCGAACGCCTCGGCCTCGCTCGCAACCTCGTCGTCGACCACCCCGTTGCGGGTTTGGATGCCGCTGCCGCCGAGTGCTTCCTTGGCCTCCTCATGGTTGGCCGCGCCGCCCTTCCAGTCGTCGCCGAGCGCATCGACCACCGCCGGACCGGCGGCGAAGATCTGGCTCAATCTTTTGACCATCACCGAGTAGTGGCTGGCCGCGATCCGCGCCGCACCGAGCCCCGCGGTCGGCCCGAGCGACAGCGCCACGACGGGCACGGTGTCCAAGTTCTTCACGACCTCGCCCCACATGTGCACCGCGGGGATGTAGGT
>JAEWKG010000145.1 GCA_023386135.1 Pseudomonadota bacterium
CGTTCTGGCTGCGCGCTTCGGCATCCGAGAGCACGCCGCGCGGCGTCGAGACGATGGTGATGCCGAGGCCGTTGCGGATCGTCGGCAGTTCCTTGGAACCCGAATAGACGCGGCGGCCCGGCTTGGAGACGCGGGCCACGTGCTTGATCGCGGGCTCGCCTTCGAAATACTTCAGTTCGATCCGCAGCGCGGGGTGCGCGCCCGAAGCGTCTTCGCTGAAGCCACGGATGTAGCCTTCGCGCTTGAGCACTTCGAGGACGTTCGCACGCAGCTTGCTGGCGGGCGTGAGGACGCTGTCCTTCTTCGCCTGCTGGCCGTTGCGGATGCGGGTGAGCATATCACCCAGGGGATCGGTCATAGCCATCTTCTAAACCCTCACCAGCTCGACTTGGTCAGGCCCGGAATCAGGCCCTTGTTGCCGAGGTCGCGCAGTTCGATGCGGTTGAGGCCGAACTTGCGGTAGTAGCCGCGCGGGCGGCCGGTGGTGGAACAGCGGTTGCGCACCCGGGTCGGGTTCGCATTGCGCGGGATTTCCGCCAGCTTCAGGCGCGCGATCAGACGCTCGCCATCATCGAGCGACTTGTCGTCGGCAATCGCCTTCAGCCGGGCGTACTTGCCGGCATACTTCTTCACGAGCTTCTTGCGCCGCTCGTTCTTGTTGATGGAACTCAGTTTCGCCATGGACTTAAGCTCTCTTCCTTAAACGGTGATCACGCGGCAGCCTGCTGCTCTTCAGCAGCGGCTTCTTCACGCGGGAACGGGAAGCCGAACAGGCGCAGCAGCTCGCGCGCCTCGTCGTCGGTCTTCGCGGTGGTGGTCACGATGATGTCCATCCCCCGGACCTTCTCGATCTTGTCGTACGAGATTTCCGGGAAGATGATCTGTTCCTTCAGGCCCATCGCATAGTTGCCGCGCCCGTCGAAGCTCTTCGGGTTCAGCCCGCGGAAGTCGCGGATGCGGGGCATGGCGACGGTCACGAGGCGGTCAAGGAATTCGTACATGCGCTCGCGGCGAAGAGTGACCTTCGCACCGATCGGCATGCCTTCACGCAGCTTGAACTGCGCGATCGACTTCTTGGCCTTGGTGATGACCGGCTTCTGGCCGGCGATCAGCGCCATTTCCTCGGCCGCGGTCTGGACCTTCTTCTTGTCCTGGCTCGCCTCGCCCACGCCCATGTTGAGCGTGATCTTCTCGAGCTTGGGCACTTCCATCGCGTTCTTGTAACCGAACTTGTCGGTCATCGCCTTCGCGATCTCGGCCTCGTACTTCGCCTTCAGGCGCGGAGTGTAGCTGGCATCAGCCATCGATGGTCTCCCCGGACTTGACGGCGACGCGGACCTTGCGGCCGTCCTTGTTCGTTTCGAACCGGACGCGGGTCGGCTTGCCGTCCTTGGGATCGGCCAGCGCCACCTTCGAGATGTGCATCGGGGCCGGCTTGCGGTCGATGCCACCCTGCGGGTTCTGCTGGCTGGGCTTGCGGTGGCGGGCGGTGACGTTGATCCCGTCGACGACAACTTTGCCGTCCTTGGGGCTCACGGCCTGAACGGTACCGGTACGGCCCTTGTCCTTGCCCGACAGGACGACGACGTTGTCGCCCTTCTTGATCTTAGCGGCGGCCATTACAAAACCTCCGGAGCGAGGCTGATGATCTTCATGAAGCCGCGGCCGCGCAGTTCGCGCACCACCGGCCCGAAGATACGGGTGCCGATCGGCTCCTCGTTCTTGTTCACCAGCACCGCGGCGTTGCTGTCGAAGCGGATCACGCTGCCGTCGGCACGGCGCACGTCCTTGCGGGTGCGCACGATCACCGCGCGGTGAACGTCACCCTTCTTCACGCGGGTGCGCGGCTGCGCTTCCTTGACGGAGACGACGATCACGTCGCCCACGCCGGCAGTGCGGCGCTTCGATCCGCCCAGCACCTTGATGCACTGGACGCGCTTGGCGCCGCTGTTGTCGGCGACGTCGAGCGTGGATTGCATCTGGATCATAGATCCGGTTCCTTCTCGTTCGGCTTGCCGAGACTTGCCCGGCAGTTCCTATTCAAATGGCTCAGTTGCCGGCTTCGGCGACGTCGAGGTCGGCTTCGACCGCCTGCACACCACCTGCCACGACGCGGTCCTTGACGGCCCAGGTCTTGGTCTTCGAAATCGGGCGGGTCTCTTCGATCCGCACGACGTCGCCCGGGTGGTACTCATTGCCCTCGTCGTGGGCGTGGTACTTCTTCGAGCGCCGGATGATCTTGCCGTAGAGCGGGTGCTTCACCTTGCGCTCGACCAGCACGGTCACGGTCTTGTCGGTCTTGTCGGAGACGACGGTCCCGGTGAGAATACGCTTGGGCATCGTGCCTTCCTTACTTCGCTAGCGCCGAGCGAGTACGCTCGCCCTGCAGCGTCTTGATGCGCGCGATGTCGCGGCGAACTTCCTTGATGCGCGCCGGGCGCTCCAGCTGGTTCGTGGCGGCCTGGAAGCGCAGGTTGAACGCTTCACGCTTCAGGTCGACGAGCTGGTCGCCAAGCTGATCGTCGGTCTTGGTGCGCATGTCCTCGACCTTGCTGCCGGTCGCGGCGGCGGGTTTCTTGGCCATTATTCGGCTCCCAGGTGGCTGGTGTCGCCCAGACGAGCGATAACCTTGGTCTTGATCGGCAGCTTCATCGCCGCGCGGCTGAATGCCTCGGCCGCGAGCGGGCCGGGAACGCCGTCGAGTTCGAACAGCACGCGGCCCGGCTTCACGCGAGCGGCCCAGTATTCGATCGAGCCCTTGCCCTTGCCCTGGCGGACTTCGGCCGGCTTCTTCGACACCGGCACGTCCGGGAACACGCGGATCCACAGGCGTCCCTGACGCTTGATGTGGCGCGTGATCGCACGGCGAGCGGCCTCGATCTGGCGCGCGGTGACCCGCTCGGGCTCCAATGCCTTGAGGCCGTACGAGCCGAAGTTGAGGCTCGTGCCGCCCTTGGCGTCACCCTTGATCCGGCCCTTGAAGGCCTTGCGGAACTTGGTCTTTTTCGGTTGCAGCATGTCTCTTGCTCTACCTTAGCGCCGGTCGGAAGCCGGACGGACGCCCGAAGTCTGGGCCTCCATCATCAGGCGGTCCTGCGCGGTCGGATCGTGGCCGAGGATCTCGCCCTTGAAGATCCACACCTTGATGCCGATGATCCCGTAGGCGGTCAGCGCCTCGGCATCGGCATAGTCGACGTTCGCGCGCAGTGTGTGCAGCGGAACGCGGCCTTCGCGATACTGCTCGACGCGGGCGATTTCGGCGCCGCCGAGGCGGCCGCCGCACATCACCTTGATGCCTTCGGCACCCAGGCGCATTGCCGACTGCATCGCGCGCTTCATCGCCCGGCGGAACGCCACGCGGCGGACCAGCTGGTCGGCGATACCCTGGGCGACGAGCTTGGCGTCGATCTCGGGCTTGCGGATCTCGACGATGTTCAGCTTCACGTCGCTCGCGGTCATGGTCGCGAGCTTGGCGCGCAGCTTCTCAATGTCCGCGCCCTTCTTGCCGATAATGACGCCCGGGCGGGCGGCATAGATCGACACGCGGCACAGCTTCGCCGGACGCTCGATCACGACCTTGCTGATCGCGGCCTGCGGCATATTGTCGACGATGTACTTGCGGATCTCGATGTCTTCGCTGAGCAGCTTCGCATAGTCGCGCCCTTCGGCGTACCAGCGGCTGTCCCAGGTCCGGTTGATCTGCAGGCGCAGGCCGACGGGGTTCGATTTATGACCCATGGATCAGGCCTCCTCGCTTTCACGCACCACGATCCGGAGCCGGCTGAACGGCTTCAGGATGCGGGTCGACTTGCCGCGACCACGCGTGTGGAAGCGCTTCATGGTGACCGACTTGCCGACCGACGCCTCGGCGACGACGAGCGCGTCGACATCGAGGTTGTGGTTGTTCTCGGCGTTGGCGATCGCGCTCGCGAGCACCTTCGATGCGTCGCGGGCCATCGCCTTCTTCGAGAAGGTCAGGATGTTCATCGCCTCTTCGGCCTTGCGGCCGCGGATCAGCGCAGCGACGAGGTTCAGCTTCTGCGCCGAACCACGGATCGTGGTGCCGACGGCCAGAGCCTCGTTATCGCCGACGCGGCGGGGGGCTTTCTGCTTGCCCATCAGCGCTTGCCCTTCTTGTCGGCGGCGTGGCCAGGGAAATTCCGCGTGGGCGAGAACTCACCGAGCTTGTGGCCGACCATGTCTTCGTTGACGGAGACCGGAATGAACTTCTGGCCGTTGTAGACGCTGAAGGTCAGGCCCACGAACTGCGGCAGGATCGTGCTGCGACGCGACCAGGTCTTGATCGCACCGCGCGCGTTCTTCTCCTGCGCGTCCTCGGCCTTCTTCAGCAGGTGGAGGTCGACGAACGGACCTTTCCAGACGGAACGAGCCATCTCGATTACCTCTTCTTCTTGGCGTGACGCGAACGGATGATCATCTTGTCCGTCGCCTTGTTGTGGCGGGTGCGGGCACCCTTGGTCGGCTTGCCCCACGGGGTGACCGGGTGACGGCCGCCCGAGGTCCGGCCTTCGCCACCGCCGTGCGGGTGATCGACCGGGTTCTTCGCAACGCCGCG
>JAEWKG010000232.1 GCA_023386135.1 Pseudomonadota bacterium
TTGGCCCACGACACCATCTACAAGCCGATGACCGACGTGGGGTTCGGGGCCGCGAAGATCGAGGCGATGCGCAAGCGTCTGCGCAAGGTGATGCAGGAACACCTCCAGCCGGCGGGCTACGCCTTCGACAAGATCGCCAGCGACTATGCCCATGTGCGCGACGGCAAGGAAATGTTCGAAGGCGACGCCCTCGCGGCGATCCGCGGCTGCGACGACCGCAACAGCCTCGAGGAGACGGTCGAGCGCTACTCGAACTTCGTGCTGCCCCACTTCGACGACCACGTCGCGGCCGCGCCGGACATCATCGACACGATGTCCAACGCGGCGATGCGCGCGCCAGGGATGCCCGAGGTGCCGCTCAAGTACTTCAACCGCGAGTATCCCGGCACCAGGTCACACGCGGTCATCGTCAAGATCTGCCGGATCTTGGAAAGCGGGTATCTACTCTACGCCGCGCCGGAGCAGATGTTCGACGCCGTGATCGCCATGCGTCGCGCCGCCGTCACGGACGACGAGCGCAAGCCGATCGACGATCTCGCCCAGCGGTTCGCCCAGTATGACCTCCATGCCTGGAGGAAGATCGGACCGGGGCTCCAGCGGCTGATCGTCGACAGGATCGCCGGTATGGAAGAAGCCTCCCTGCTCGACGCCGCCGCGAGCGCCACGATCATGCTGAAGGAGACCCTCTCGAGCACGGTGACCGGCACCAGCTGGAACGCCGACGCTATGCTGCTCCACAACGGATCGGTCGTCATCACCGACGAGCTGAAGCAAATCCGCCGCGACGCGCTGGGGCAGCTCGAGCGCCTGCACGCGCTCCTCGCCGACGACGCGGCGAAGGGCAACGTGCGGCACGCCATGCTCGCCGCGGGCAGCACGCCGAACAACGCCGGCTACACCGATCAGCTCGGCCAGGTCATCATAGACGACCTCGCGCAGGTCATGGGGTTCTTCGCCGGGGTGATCCCCGGACTCGGGCTCGAGGCGAAGCGGCATCTCGAGGTCGCCGTCCACCAGCGATACTACGCATACCACGCGCTGCCGCCCGCCATGGCAGGTAACGCCGCGCTGGCGGCGGCGCAGGGTCGGCTGCTCGAGGCGTTCGCCGCCGTCCGCGCTGCGCTCGACGCTGATCCCGAACTGGCCCGCTACCGGCTGCTCGTCGGCTACGACAGCGTTACCGCGAGCATGTGGGCGAAGCCGGGCTTCGACTACGAGGCGAGGAAGAAAGAGCAGTCCGCCGGCATCGACGCGCTGATTGCGGAAGTTACGGCCGACACGTCGGACGAGTGGCTCGCGCGGCTCGAGCGATTTGTCGAGACGCGCAGCAGCGATGGGGCGACGTTTCTCGGACTCCAGGATTTCATAAAGCGGCTCGCGACGACGCAGCCCGACATCCTGCTATCGTGGTTGCCCCGACTCAGCGATCGCCTCGCGGCATGGCTGCCCGGCATGCTCCACGGACTCTGGGAAGCCGGGCGCGGCCCGGACATAGACCGCCTCGTCGAGGGGTGGATCGGCGAGGACCGGCACCTGTCCTCGATCGCCTACTACCTTCAGTTCGCCGAGGCGTTCCGGTTCGACCTGCTGGCGACCATCACCGGCAAGGGCCTCGCCGCGGCGGACGACGCGATCCTGCACAACGCCGCCATGGCCGCCGCCCGTCAGTCAACGAAGCATCCGCAGGGCCTGTTCGACGAGATCTACCTTCCGGCCGCCCGGTCGCTGGCGTTGCGCGGCGTGTTCAGCTGGACCGGCGGCATGTTCAACTGGGACCAGGTCGCGCTGCTCAAGGGACTCTCCGCCGAGCAGGTCGATCCGCTGCTCGCGCTGATGACAGACGTGCCGCGGCTGGGCAGCGACGGCGAGGCGATGCTCGCCGTCATCGCAGCGGAGCACGTCCAGGCCGTCATCGACCTGATCGGCCGGCGCTTCCAACACGACAGCAAGAACGGGGACATCCGATACGAGGACCTGCCGCACGGCCTCCACTACCTGCGCGCGCCGCTCGCGGCCGCCCCGGGCGAGATCGTGGCGGCGGCGCGGGCGTGGTTCGACGCCAATCCGGCCTTCTCGCAGTTCCACGGCGGCCGGCTGATCTGCGAGCTTTTCCCCAACTTGGAGCACCCGCTCTATCCGCTGCTCTACGGCCAGCTCGAACAGGGGCGCGAGGGCATCGACTTCGTGCTCTCGGTGCTGAGGGCTTACGAGGGCGAGAAGTTTCTGCATCCGCTGCTGCGCGCGATCGTCGGCTTCCTGCCCGCGGACGACGAGCTGCTGAACATCGTCGACATCGTCATCGATTCGAGCGGCGTGCTCGTCGGCGAATACGGCTCGGTCGAGGCGCAGGAGGCGCGCAAGGCCCGCGTCGCCGAGTGGGAAGCCGACGAGAACGAGGCGGTGCGCGACTTCGCCGCGCGCTTCATCAGGTCGGCGAACAACCAGCTGGCGATGGAGCGGCGCCGCGCCGACCGGACCGTCGCGCTGCGCAGCATCGAGTTCGACGGCGCGTAAGTGGCCAATTCAGAGCGATACTCGCGTAAATTCCGGCGTGACTCACTAGCGATGGTTCAATCCACGGCGGCTTTTGGGGGTGAATGTTGGCGCAGTTACAGACCGCTTATGGGCGCAAACCAGCGGCTCTTGAAAGCTGCGTATCGACTTGCGCCGTGGAGTCGGCAGGTGTGGTGTCATGGCCGACGAACCTCAGCCCGACCTTACAGACATCATCGCGCCTTCTTAGCCTCGAGGCGGGACGCATCATGGAGGACGAGGGTTCGGCGCTAGCGTCGCGCATGCCTAGCTCGGCAGACGGGATCGCTTCGCGCATTGCCAAAATTCGTCGTGCGGGCGAGGATATCGTGGCCTTCGCCGCCGCGGCCGAAGCGCTCGCAAGGCGTTCTGCAACTTCCTAGTTAAGCCCTCGCACATTCCATTCGACTTCGCTCGCACGCCAAGCATTGGTGTCGTTACTGCATCGCAGCCGGCCGAACCGGCTGCCGCCCCGACGACCAGCACGGTCGGGGCTTTGGGTGGTGGAAGCAGCGATGAACGCCGCTTCGACACGGAGAACCACCCATGAGCAACAACACGACCGACACGCCCGCAGCGACTGAAGCGGGCACCGCGAAGAGGGCAGCGCAGCCGCGCAAGCGCCGGATGGCACGGGAGCCCAAGCAGACCGGCGATGAAGCGCCGAAGCCCACAGCCCGCGCGAAGGCAAGGAAGCCAGCGAAGAAGGAACGGGGCCAGAGCAAGATTGCTGCAGTGATTGCGCTGCTGGAGCGCGAACAAGGCGCGACGCTCGCCGAGATGGTCGAGGCCACCGGCTGGCTGCCCCACACTACCCGGGCGGCGCTCACCGGCCTCAAGAAGAAAGGTCACACCGTCAGCAAGGACAAGCGCGACGACGTGACTTGCTACCACATCGCGAAGGCGGGCGAATGAATCGCCAACGCGACAAGCTCGATGCCGACCTGGCTGCGCTGGTGACTATGTCGCCGGCGCAGCTCCGCCAACGGTGGAACGAGGTATCCAAGAAGCCCCTCCCCCGCGTGAGCCCGGCGATGCTGCGGTTGGCGCTGGCCTATGAACTGCAGGCCAAGGTGCTCGGCGGCCTGTCGCGGGCCGCGCAGCAGCGGCTCGATCAGGCCGCGGCCGCCAAGACCCAGACCAGAAGCGCCTCCCCCGGCATGCGTCTGGTCCGCGAGTGGCAGGGCAACGTCCACATCGTCACCATCGGCGAGACCGGTGAGGTCGAGTGGAACGGTCAAACCTGCCGTAGTTTGAGCGAAGTCGCCCGCGCGATCACTGGCACCCGCTGGTCAGGTCCGGCTTTCTTCGGATTGAAGCAACGGAAGGGGAAAGCAGCATGAAGAAAATCCGCTGCGCCATATACACCCGCAAATCCAGCGAAGAGGGTCTCGAACAGGACTTCAACTCGCTCCATGCCCAGCGCGAAGCGTGTGCTGCCTATGTAATGAGCCAGTCAAGCGAGGGCTGGCACCTCCTCCCCGACGAGTACGACGATGGCGGCATCTCGGGCGGCACGCTTGAGCGTCCCGGCCTTCAGCGGCTGCTTGCTGATATCGCGGCGAAGAAGATCGACATAGTGGTCGTCTACAAGGTGGATCGGCTGACCCGCTCGCTGCTCGACTTCTCGAAGCTCGTCGAGGCGTTCGACAAGGCCGAGGTCAGCTTTGTCTCGGTCACCCAGTCGTTCAACACCACTACTAGCATGGGGCGCCTCACCCTCAACATGCTCCTGAGCTTCGCGCAGTTCGAGCGCGAGGTCACCGCAGAACGCATTCGCGACAAGATCGCCGCTTCCAAGGCGCGCGGCATGTGGATGGGCGGCGTTCCGCCGATCGGCTATCGGCCTGACGGCCGCAGCCTTGCCATCGTCGATGAACACGCCGCGGTCATTCGGCACATCTTTGACCGCTACATCGCTCTTCGCTGCGTCCGCCTGGTGACGCTCGACATGCTGCAGGAAGACATCCGCGTACCCGCACGCGAGACCGCATCTGGCCGTCCGATGGGCGGGGGCAACTTCACCCGCGGCCAGATCTACAAGATCCTGACCACACCAACCTATGTTGGCGAGATCCACCACCGCAACAAGGTGCACCAGGGCAACCACCCGCCCATCATCGAACGGGAGACGTGGGACGCCGCTCAGCGACTGCTCGCCGACAACCGACAGGGCGATCGCCGCCACAAACATTCTCCGAACAGGAGCCTGCTCGCCGGGAGGCTGGTCGACGAAGAGGGCGAACCCCTCATCGCCACTCACGCCTGCAAGGGGAAGGTGCGATACCGCTACTACGTCAGCCGGTGGCTCCAGCACGAACCGGATGCGGAAATGACCTCGGGAATGCGCATTCCGGCGCGTGAGATAGAGGCGGCAGTCGCCGAGCGTGTCGCCGAAGCGCTTGATGACCCGATCGCCCTCGCCGTGGGCGCCGGGTTCACGCTGCACGCAAACGAGCTGAAGCAGACGATGGCGGTCGCCGAGCGATTGGCGGAGCATGTCCGGGCCAGAGATTATCACATCATTCGGACGCTGGTTAGCGCTGTGCGAGCGACCGCACGCGAGGTGCGCATCGAGCTTGATAGAGGCGCGGTGGGAGACGCACTCAAGCTTAAAGCGGGTGAAGAGCATCACGGGCCCTTGTCGCTGGTCGCTAAAGTCCGGCTGACGCGCACGGGCCGCGCGATCCGCCTGGTCCATGACAACGGCAAGGCGGCATCAGCGGGCACACCCGATCGAGGGCTCATCACCTTGATTGTCACTGCCCGGCGCTGGTGGGAGCGGCTTTCCTCTGGAGACATCGACATCGCCACGCTATCACAAGAGGAAGGCGTCAACGACTCCTGGATGTCGCGATTGATCCGCATCAACTTCCTCTCGCCTCGGATCGTCGAGGCGATCCTCAACGGGACCCAGCCGGTGACGCTGACCGCGCGATGGCTGCGCCGCAACGACCTGCCACTGGATTGGGATCAGCAATGGGAAGCGCTTACAGGTTAGAGCATCGCGCGATTCCCAATGTCGCTTTCGTACAATGCATCTGAGAGTGATCGCCCTGTCGGCCGCGCCGCGACCCGAAGGGCCTGATTAAGATCAGGTTCTCGACTTCTCAGGCCCCGCCTCGTGCGGGGCCTTTTTTGATTCAGACGCCCACGATCGCGAGCGGGGTACGCAGCATCCAGTAGCCCATCGGCACAACGAACAGGAAAAACAGGAACGCGAACTCGAGTTCGACGGGGTCTAGGAGCCGGCGCTTCATCAGTTCAGCTACGCGAACGTCAGCAGTGTAGGAAAGCCCTGTGTGCGCCCGCGATTGCGATTCCGGTCCAGCCACAAGGGGCACAGAGAATCCCCGGCAAACCGTCCCCTAGAACCCGCGCAGAATGCTCTCTGCGGTCCGGCTCACGGCCGCCAACGCCGCGGAACTGCGCGGTTTTGGTGAGACCGAAAATCATTCTATATCAGATAGGTAATTAGTGGCGGAGAGGGTGGGATTCGAACCCACGGTACGGTTGCCCGTACACCGCATTTCGAGTGCGGCGCGTTCGACCACTCTGCCACCTCTCCGCGAGGTTCGTGCGTGAGCCCTGAGGAGGGGCTCGGCCGAAACGAGGGCGCCGCCTAGCTTAGCCGCCCGCGCTTGCCAAGTCCCCAACGCACGCTGCCGACGATTGGGGCACGGAACGGGGAACAAGCTGCCCGCGCGGGTTGTTTGGCGATTCCCGAGGCTTATATTTCACCCATGGATCGTTCGCACTTCTTCTCCCCCCAGGCCGGCCGCACGATCGAGGCGCCGCGCCACGCATCGGCCCGCTTCGGCGTGGGCGAGGTCGTCCGCCACCGGCTGTTCGACTTCCGCGGAGTGGTGTTCGATATCGACCCGGTCTTCGCCAACAGCGACGAATGGTACGAATCCATCCCCGCCGCTGTCCGGCCGAGCAAGGACCAGCCGTTCTACCACCTGCTGGCCGAAAATGCCGACAGCAGCTACGTCGCCTACGTCAGCCAGCAAAACCTGCTGCCCGACGCGGAGAACGGGCCAGTCGACCATCCGCAGGTGAACGAGCTGTTCGATCGTTTTTCCGATGGCCGCTACAAGCTGCGCCGCGGCCTTACCCACTAGGCGCGCCGCCTAGCTCTTGATCTTCCAGCCCGAGCGCATTGTCGCGTAGATCGCGATCGCCAGCACGGCGTTGAGCACACCTAGCCCCAGCGCCCCGATCAGCACCGCGCCGTTGGTGCTGCCGATGTCGCTCTGGCCGAGGAAGCCGAAGCGGAAACCCGAGATCACGTAGAAGAACGGGTTTACCCGGCTGATCGCCTGGAAGGTCGGCGCGAGGTTGTGGATCACGTAGAACGTGCCCGACAGCAGGCTCAGCGGCGCGATGACGAAGTTGGTCACCGCCGCGGCGTGGTCGAATTTCTCGGCCCAGATCGAAGTGATCAGCCCGAGCAGCGAAAGCAGGATCGCCCCCATCAGCCCGAACCAGATCACCGCCCACGGGTGCGCCATCGCCAGGCTCACGCCGGGATAGAACGCCATCGCCGCCGCCAGCGCGAGGCCGACCAGCACCGATCGCGTCACCGCCGCGCCGATGATCCCCGCCATCAACTCTCCGTTGGATAGCGGCGGCATCAGGAGGTCGATGATCGTCCCCTGTATCTTGCCCGACAGGAACGAGAAGCTCGAATCGGCGAACGCGTTCTGCATCATGCCCATCACGATCAGGCCCGGCGCGACGAAGGTCGCGAACGGCACGCCGAGGATGACCCGGCCCGAACGGCCCATCGCGACGGTGAAGATGATCAGGAATAGCAGCGTGGTGACCGCCGGCGCCCACACCGTCTGGGTCTGGACCTTGAGAAAACGGCGGACCCCCTTCATATAGAGGCTCCACAGTCCGATCCAGTTCACTCCCTGGATGATCGGCACCCCGCGCTGCGGAAAGGCAGGGCGGGCGGCGGTCGTCGATATGGAGGTCTGGGCTTGATCGGCCATGTTTCCCGCGCCTAGGGCCAAGCACCCCGGCTGGCAAGCGCGCCACCTTGATTGCAGGACACGATAGCGACCGATGAGCTGGACCGACGAACGTATCGCCACACTGAAGAAGATGTGGGAGGGCGGCGCGACCGCCAGCCAGATCGCCGACGAGCTGGGCGGGGTCAGCCGCAACGCGGTGATCGGCAAGGCGCACCGCCTCGGCCTCAAGGCCCGCCCCTCTCCCGTGAAGCCCAACGACGAGAAGCCCGAGCCCAAGAAGGCCGCGCCCGCGCCCGCTCCGGCCGCGGCGAAGCCCGCGATCAAGCGTCCGGCTGCGACGCCCGCCCACACTCCGAC
>JAEWKG010000233.1 GCA_023386135.1 Pseudomonadota bacterium
GGGCGGCGCCGATCCAGCGCGCGATCATGGCGGGCGACGCGGCGACCGGGGTCACCATCATGCAGATGGAAGCCGGCCTCGACACCGGCCCGATGCTGAGCGTCGCGCGCACTCCGATCGAGGACAAGACCGCCGGCGAGCTGACCGAGGAGCTGGCCGAGATCGGCGCGCGGCTGATGGTCGAGACGCTGCACGACCTTCCCACCCTGCGAGCCCAGCCGCAGGACGACCGCGAGGCCACTCACGCCCCCAAGATCGACAAGTCCGAGGCGCGGATCGACTGGGCGGGCGACGCCGAGGCGATCGAACGCCAGGTGCGCGGGCTCGCGCCCTTCCCCGGTGCGTGGTTCGAGCTCGATGGCGAGCGGATCAAGGTCCTGCGCGCGGCGGTGGTGTCGCGCGAGGGCAAGCCAGGACTGACGCTCGACGACGCGCTGACCGTCGCCTGCGGTTACGCGGCGCTGCGCCCCTTGCGCATCCAGCGTGCGGGCAAGCCGGCGATGGACGTCGACGCCTTCCTGCGCGGCAAGCCGATCCCGGCGGGAACGCTGATCGGGTGACCCGCTTCGCGCTGACGCTCGAATTCGACGGCACGCCGTTCGCCGGCCTCCAGCGCCAGGCCACCGCGCCGACGGTGCAGGCAGCCGTGGAGGACGCGGTGTTCGCGGTGACCGGCGAACGCGTCACGCTCCACGCCGCGGGCCGCACCGACACCGGCGTCCACGCACTGGCGATGCGCGCGCATGTCGATGTCGAGAAGGACATCGCGCCGTTTCGGCTGATGGAGGCGGCGAACGCGCACCTCCGGCCCGATCCAATCGCGGTAGTCGCGTGCGAGGCCGTGCCGGACGACTGGCACGCCCGCTTCAGCTGCATCGGCCGCGCCTACGAATACCGCATCGCCAACCGCCGCGCGCCGCTGACGCTGGAGAAGAATCGCGCGTGGCAGATCGGTCCTACCCTCGATGCAGTGGCGATGCACCGCGCAGCCCAGGCGCTGGTCGGCAAGCACGACTTCACCACCTTCCGCTCGGTCCAGTGCCAGGCGGCGAGCCCGGTCAAGACGCTCGACCGGCTCGGCGTGCGGCGTGAGGGCGACCGCGTGATCGTCGAGGCGGCCGCGCGCAGCTTCCTGCACCACCAGGTGCGCAGCATGGTCGGCTGCCTCGCCCTGGTCGGCATGGGCCGGTGGAAGCCGGAGCGGATCGCCGAGGTGCTCGAAGCCCGCGACCGCCAGCAACTCGGCCTCAACGCCCCGCTGCACGGGCTCTACTTCGTACGTGCGGTCTATCCCGACGACCTGGTTTCGGAGGGCTAGCCAACCGCCACCGCCGCGCCTAGCAAAGTTTCAAACCGAAACTGGGAGACTCAGACATGGCGACCACCGGCAAGCAGCTCTTCACCACCCTCGCCCCCGAGGGCAAGCTGACGGTCGAAGTGGCGGAAACTCAGTTTCCCGATCCGACCGGCAACCAGGTCCTGGTCAAGATGGAAGCGGCGCCGATCAACCCGTCGGACCTCGCGCTGCTGCTCGGCCAGGCCGACCTCGACAACGGCGAGTACAGCCCCGGCAAGCTCGTCGCGACGATGCCCGAGCCGTTCCATTCGGCGATGAAGGGCCGCCACGGCCAGCGCCTGCCGGTCGGCAACGAAGGCGCCGGCACCGTCGTCGCAACCGGCGACAGCGACATGGCGAAGGCGCTGATGGGCCAGCGGGTCGCCTGCGTGCCGGGCCACGCCTACTCGCAATACGCCATTGCCGACGCGAGCATGTGCCTGCCGCTGGGCGACATCAGTTCGGAGGAAGGCGCGAGCGCGTTCGTCAACCCGATGACCGCGCTCGGCTTCGTCGAGAACGCCAAGATGGACGGCCAGAAGGCGATCATCCACGCCGCCGCCGCCTCCAACCTCGGGCAGATGCTGGTCAAGATCTGCCAGGAAGACGACATCGAGCTGGTCAACATCGTCCGCAAGCCCGAGCAGGAACAGATCCTGCGCGATCTCGGCGCGAAGTGGGTGGTCAACTCCTCGGCCGACGACTTCCTGCCCAAGCTGATGGAGGCGATCGACGCGACCGACGCTTTCTACGGCTTCGACCCGATCGGCGGCGGGACCACGGTGGACGCCTGCTTCAAGGCGATGGAGCGGGTCGCGGTCGGCAAGATGAAAGACTACAACCGCTACGGTTCCAACCAGGCGAAGCGGATGTTCATCTACGGCCGGCTCGACACCGGACCGACCATCCTGACGCCGAGCTACGGCTTCGGCTGGACGCTGTCGGGCTGGCTGCTCACGCCGTTCCTCGCGCAGGCGGGCGTGGAGACGATGGTGCGCATGC
This sequence comes from Pseudomonadota bacterium, assembly GCA_023386135.1. Classification (GTDB taxonomy): domain Bacteria; phylum Pseudomonadota; class Alphaproteobacteria; order Sphingomonadales; family Sphingomonadaceae; genus Tsuneonella. Next base: position 2,339 of record JAEWKG010000233.1, read on the forward strand.
GCCAGCGGGTGCTCGCCGGGCTCAAGGGCACCTTCGCCAGCACCTACAAGCAAAAAGTGACACTGGAGCAGATGCTCGAGAAGGATGCCGCGAGCGACTACCGCCAGATGAAGACCGGCGAGAAGTACCTCGTCACGCCGTGGGGATGATCTAGCGCCGGTCGAATTCCGCCTGCATCGCCGCGGGGTCGCCGATCCCGTTGGCGAGCAGCACCTGCAGCAGGATGCGCGCCTTCGTCGGCCCCAGCCCACGCGCGGCGATGAAGCCGAGCGCGTCGTCGTCGACCTCGAGATTGCGGTCGACCGAGCCCTGGTCGACCCGGCTCGAGCGCACGACCTGCACGCCGCTGTTTGCGAGCGCCGCGATGACTGAAGCTGGCGCGTTGCCCTGCCCCAGCCCTGCGAGGACCGCGCCCTGAGCTCCCGATAGCATGTAGCCGACGTCTGCCTCGTCCATCCCGGCGTAGGCGTAGAGGATCGGCACCTTGGGAAGTGCCGTCGGCCAAGCAAAGCGTGCCGCCCTCCCGGCGCGGTCGGCAGGACCGAACCAATCGAGCGAAGTCGGGGTGACGCTGGCGATCGGCCCGCGCGGAAACCCGCGAAACGCCTCCGCTCCGCCGGTCGCCGCCTTGCGCACGTCGATCGCGGCGAACACTTGGTCGCTCATCACCACCAGCACCCCGCGGCCGGCGGCGCCGGGATCGCCTGCAACCCGCACCGCGTTGGCGAGATTGCGCATCCCATCGCTGCCGACCGCATCGGCTGGCCGCATCGCGCCTACCAGCACCACCGGCTTTCCGGCGGCCAGTGTTAGGTCGAGCAGGAATGCGGTCTCTTCTGCGGTATCGGTGCCGTGGGTAACGATCACCCCGCCGACTGTACCGTCCGCGAGCGCCGAGGATATTTCGCGGTGGAGCGCGTCCCACTCACCCCAGCTGATGTCCTGCGACCCGATCGCTGCGATATCGCGCCCGTCGAACCGCGCCGTAAGCGCAAGGCTGTCGGCCGCTCTGAGAAGCTCCGCCACCCCGATCTCGCCGGGCTTGTAACCGCGCCGAGTGGCCGAGCCCGCGCTGCCGGCGATCGTCCCGCCGGTGGCAAGAATTCGGATAAGCGGCGCGGCCATGCGCCGCCCCCTAGCCGCGATTGACGCTCTGCGAAACCCGACTAGAAGCCGCTTCCCGAGACCCCGTGCTTGGGGGCGATTAGCTCAGTTGGTAGAGCGCCTCCTTTACACGGAGGATGTCGGCGGTTCGAGCCCGTCATCGCCCACCACGTTAGGTGCTCGGCGCGATCACGTCATCCACCAGCGCTTTCGCATCCGCGCTTTGCCAGTCAAACCCACCAACCACGCGCGCCACTTCCTGACCGCTCGCGTCGTAGAGCACCGTCGTCGGCAGCACGCCGTCGCCGCCGAGCGCGCTGCTGAGGGCGTTTTCGCGGTCGAGCCACGGTTCGAGGTGGGCGAACTTCTTGTCCTTGAAGAACGGTACGACCTTGGCTGCGCCTTCGAGATCCTGGCTCGCGGTCAGCACGCGCAGTTTGCCGTCGTAGTCTCCGGCGATCGCGTCGAGGGTCGGCATTTCCTTGACGCACGGCGCGCACCAGGTGGCCCAGAGGTTGAGCAACACCGGCTTGCCCGAGAGGCCGCCGGTGTTGAGGGTCTTGCCCGCCGGGTCGGTCAACGCGACTGCCGGCAGCAGGTCGCCGGCGTGGCTGCGGTCGATCTTGCCGGTCAGCCCGCCCTTGTCATCCGCGGTGATCGCCTGTTCTTGCGGTGCGGCGGGCTCGTGCTTACTGCACCCCGCGACCAGCGCAGCCGAAAGAACAAGCGTGAGCGATAGTCGGAACGACACGACAAACTCCATGTGGGGCGGGCGCTTCGCCGAGGGGCCTAGCGCGATCATGCGCGAAATCAACGCCTCGATCCCGTTCGACAAGGCGCTGTGGCGGCAGGACATCGCCGCGTCGAAAGCCCACGTCGCCATGCTCGGGGCGCAGGGGATCGTCGCGGCCGAGGACGCACGCGCGATCGCCGACGGGCTCGACCGCGTCGCCGCCGAGTACGAGGCGCATGGCGTGCCCGAGAACCTCGACCTCGAGGACATCCACATGGCGACCGAGAGCCGGCTCGCCGAGCTGATCGGTCCGGTCGCCGGGCGCCTCCACACCGCGCGCAGCCGCAACGACCAGGTGGCGACCGACTTCCGCCTGTGGGTGCGCGATGCGATCGACCAGGTCGACGCGGGCCTCGCCGGCCTACAGCGCGCGCTGGTCACCCGCGCCGGCGAGCATGCCGATGCGGTGATGCCCGGCTTCACGCACCTGCAGGCGGCCCAGCCGGTGACGCTCGGCCACCACCTGCTCGCTTACTACGAGATGTTGCGCCGCGACCGCAGCCGCTTTGCCGACGCGCGAGCGCGCGGGAACGAGAGCCCGCTCGGCAGCGCCGCGCTGGCAGGCACGGGCTTCCCGCTCGACCGTGACGCGACCGCCGCCGCGCTCGGGTTCGACCGACCGACCGCCAATAGCCTCGACGCGGTCAGCGACCGGGATTTCGCGCTCGACTACCTGCAGGCGGCGGCACAGTGCGCCCTTCACCTCTCGCGCCTGGCGGAAGAGCTGGTGCTGTGGGCGAGCCAGCCGTTCGGCTTCATCCGCCTGCCTGACACGCTGAGCACCGGCAGCAGCATCATGCCGCAGAAGAAGAACCCCGATGCGGCCGAGCTGGTGCGCGGGCATTCGGGGCGGATCGTCGGCTGTCTGACCAGCCTGATGGTGACGATGAAGGGCCTTCCCTTGGCCTATTCGAAGGACATGCAGGACGATAAGCCGCCGGTGGTCGAGGCGCATGGCCTCCTCGCGCTGTCGATCGCGGCGATGGAGGGGATGATCGCCGGCGCGACGTTCCGCACCGAGCGGATGCGCGCCGCGGCCGAACTCGGCTACGCCACCGCGACCGACCTTGCCGACTGGCTGGTGCGCGCGGCGAATGTACCCTTCCGCGAGGCGCACCACATCACCGGCGCGGCGGTCAAGCTGGCGGAGAGCAAGGGCGTCGCGCTCGATGCGCTGTCGCTCGATGAGCTGCAGGCGATCGACCCGCGCATCGACGCGTCGGTGTTCAGCGCCCTATCGGTCGATGCCTCGGTCGCCGCGCGCGCCAGCTATGGCGGAACCGCGCCGATCCGGGTACGGGAGCAGGTGGCCGCGGCGCGCGCAGCGCTCGGCATGGAGCCATGATGAAGCGAGCCCTCATTCTCTCGATTGCACTGCTGCTCGCCGCGTGCGGGCAGAAGGCCGATCTCGAGCCGCTCGCCGGCCACACACTGCCGCCCGCGCCCTACGGCGCCACCTCGCAGCCTGATCCGGCCAAGCTGCTCGCGCTCGACTCACTCGCCGCGCCGGTCCGCTCGGTCGAACTGCGCAAGCGCTCCGAAGAGCGCGAGGACGATCCGTTCGACTTGCCGCCCGAATAGCCCCCCGCGGATAACTCGGCGTCATACCCGGCCAAGCATCGCTTGCTCGCTTCGCCGCGTGTGCACCGCTAAGCGGCGCGGACGATGAACCATTTCGAGCTTCGTGACGGCGTCCTGCACGTCGAGGACGTCCCGCTAGCGGCGATCGCCGAGGCAGTCGGCACGCCCGTCTACGTCTATTCGCGCGCCGCGCTGATCGCCAATGCGCGCGCCTTCCGGGCGGGGCTGGCCGGCCTCGACAACCCGCACCTTGCCTTCGCGGTGAAGGCCAATCCGAACCTCGCGGTGCTCAAGGTGCTGGCCGACGAAGGCTACGGCGCCGACGTGGTGTCGGGTGGCGAACTGACCCGCGCGCTTGCGGCGGGCATTGCGGCTGATGAAGTGGTGTTCTCAGGGGTCGGCAAGAGCCACGCCGAGCTGATCCAGGCGATCGACGCAGGGATCGGCCAGTTCAACCTTGAGTCCGAGGAAGAGGGTTACGAACTTTCGGACATCGCCGAAGCGCATGGACGCCGGGTGCCGTGCGCGCTCCGCGTCAATCCCGACGTCGATGCCCGAACGCACGAGAAGATCTCGACCGGCAAGCGCGAGAACAAGTTCGGCGTCCCGCTCGACCGCGCGGCCGAGATCTACGCCGCGCTTGCCTCCCTGCCCGGTCTCGAGATGCGCGGAGTGGCGGTGCACATCGGCAGCCAGCTCCTGAGCCTCGAGCCGCTCGAGGTCGCGTTCGAGAAGCTCGGCGCGCTGATCGGCGACCTGCGGGCGCGGGGCTGCACGGTGACCCATGCCGACCTCGGCGGCGGGCTCGGGGTGCCCTACCGCGCTGGCGAGACCGCTCCCTCGCCTGCCGAGTACGGGGCGGTGGTCGCGCGCGTTACCGCGGGGTGGGACGTGCGCCTGTCGTTCGAACCCGGCCGGGTGATCGCGGGCAATGCCGGCGTGCTCCTGACCCGCGTTATCCGCTCCAAGCGCAGCGGTAACGGCCCGCCGTTCGTGGTGGTGGATGCAGCGATGAACGACCTCATGCGCCCGGCGATGTACGGCGCATGGCACGACTTTGACGCGGTCGCCCCGACCGGCGAGCGCCAGACCGCGCACATCGTCGGCCCGGTGTGCGAGACCGGCGATACGTTCGCGATGGACCGCGAATGCGACGCGCTCGGCGCAGGCGACCTCGCGGTGTTTCGCACCGCCGGGGCCTACGGAGCGACGATGGCATCGAGCTACAACAGCCGTGGCTTCGTGCCCGAGGTGCTGGTCGACGGCAGCCGGTTCGCGGTTGTGGCCGACCGCATCGATCCCGCCGCGATCATGGCTGCCGAGCGGGTGCCAGAGTGGTTGTAGTTCTGTGGCTCTAACCAGCCTGCCGCTGTTCCACCGCGTGGCGGGGCAGCGCGTGGTGGTGGTCGGCGAAGGCGCAGCGGCCGAGGCCAAGCGCAGGCTGGTCGAACGCGCCGGCGCTGTGTGCTGCGGCGAACCCGAGGCGCATCACGCCCACCTGGCCCTCGTCGCCATCGACGACCCTCGCGATGCGGAAGTGACCGCACTTCGGCTTCGCAGCAAGGGACTGCTGGTCAATGTCGCTGACCGGCCGGAGCTGTGCGACTTCACCCTCCCCAGCGTGCTCGATCGCGGCCCGGTGGTGGTCGCGGTCGGCACCGGCGGTGCCTCGGCGGGGCTCGCCAAACAGCTGCGCCTGCGGCTCGAGGCGCTGTTGCCGGAGTCGCTGGGCAACCTAGCGAACGCATTCGGTGCTGCACGCGAACGATTGCGAGAGCGCTGGCCGGATGCGGCGGAGCGCCGCCGGGCCCTCGACGCTGCGCTTACGCAAGGCGGCGCGCTCGATCCGCTCGACGAGCAATCGGCTGGTCGCGTAGCAAAATGGCTCGAGGAATCGCCTCAGCCAGGTGGCTCGCGCGTGGTCGACATCATACTGACCAGCGATGACCCCGACGATCTCACCCTACGCCAGGCGCGGTTCCTGGGCGAGGCAGACGCGGTGGTGCATGACGAGACGGTCGCCGAGGCTATTCTCAACCGCGCGCGGGCCGATGCGGTGCGTTTGCCAACGGGATCGGCGCTCGCTGACGGCGGACTGACCGTAATCCTGCGCCGCGGCTAGGCGGCGCCGACCGCCTGAAGCCGGCTCATCAGCGCGGCTTCGTCGAAGGGCTTGATGACGTATTCGTCGGCGCCCGCCTCGATGCCCTTGTGGATGTCCTTGGCGCCCGAGTTGGTGGTGCAGAACACGACCTTGGGCGGCACGGCGGTGGGGATGGCGCGCAGGGCGGTGACGAACTCGATTCCGCTCATCACCGGCATGTTCCAGTCGGTGATCACCAGGTCGGGCATCGACGCGCGGCAGCGGGCGAGGCCCTCCTCGCCGTTCTCCGCTTCCAGCACCGCGTAGCCGGCGCTTTCCACGATGCGGCGGGCGACTTTGCGGATCATGCGCGAGTCGTCGACCAGCAGGCACACCCGCTGGGCGCGCGACGGTGCGACCGGTGCGGCGGAGGCGGGAGCCTGCGCAGAGGGCGGCGGCGCGGAAGCGGTGGCCGGAGCCGGCTGCGGGATGTCGGCGCGCGGCGGAACCGCGCCGTTCATGCGCTTGATCAGACCGTGAATGGCTCGAACTCCTCTTCGCCGTACACGGGGCGCTCGCGCTCGTGCGTCGGGTACATTCCGGGGGCGTCGCGCCCATGCATGGTGTCGCCGAGCGGCGCCTGCGCCGGGGCGGTGGCCTGCTGCTCGCTCGGCGTCATGCAGACGTGGAGGTAGGGCACCCAGATGTCGCCGTACTCGGCCTTCTGGTACCACAGGTCGAGCACGTCGTAGCTCGCCCAGTGGCCGTCGGGCTCGCGCAGGCGGATGCCTTCGCCGATGCGCGGCACCGCGGCAAAGCGGATGCGATGCTGCGACTGGTGCGTCTCGTTCTGGATTTCGATTTCAATCACGGCGCCCGGTCCCTTTACCGCCAAGGACCCTAAAGCGAATTGGTTGCCGAAGTTTCAACGACGGCTTTGGCCCGCGTCAGACCAGCGCCTTGGCGTCCTTGCCGAGCTCCGCGAAGTAGCGCGCCATGGCGTCGGCGGTCTTGTCCGACAGCTCGATGAAGGCACGGCGGCGGTCGCTTTCGTCCTCCACGCGCTCGAGCAGGCCGGCCTCGATCATCTGGTTGATCCACCGC
>JAEWKG010000242.1 GCA_023386135.1 Pseudomonadota bacterium
GCTGTTCGCCAATTAAAGTGGTACGTGAGCTGGGTTCAGAACGTCGCGAGACAGTTTGGTCCCTATCTGCCGTGGGCGTCGATTGTTGAGAGGAGTTGCCCCTAGTACGAGAGGACCGGGGTGAACATACCTCTGGTGTACCTGTCATCGTGCCAACGGTGCAGCAGGGTAGCTATGTATGGACGGGATAACCGCTGAAAGCATCTAAGCGGGAAGCCTCCCTCAAGATAAGCAATCATCGAACCGTCGTAGACCACGACGTTGATAGGCCGGGTGTGGAAGTGCAGTAATGCATGGAGCTAACCGGTCCTAATAGTTCTGTTCGCGCTTGATGAATCTGCACCATCAACGACAGGCCTGCCTGTTTGTTGACGGAGGATCGTCCAGCCAGACGCTCATCTACGTGACAACAAACGCATCGATTAAACCCCTTTCGCTGGCTCCATTGCTTGGTGGCCATAGCGTCCGTGACCCACCCGATCCCATCTCGAACTCGGCCGTGAAACCGGACAGCGCCGATGGTACTAACGCTCAAGCGTTGGAAGAGTAGGTCGTCGCCAGGCATTGCAGCCAGCGAGAGGCGGGGATAACCCATTCACAAGTCAAAGGGCTGACCCTCACGGGCAGCCCTTTTGGCGTCTTTGCCGGCGACGGCCGAGATGTCACGCCGAACGGTTCCTCCGGAACCGCAAGGCCGAACGGCCGCCGCGCGGTTGGCGCGAAAGCCGAGATCGCGGATGCGATCGCCGGCGCTTGAGGCTACATAAGAAGGTGCCGCGGGATGGAGCAGTCCGGTAGCTCGTCAGGCTCATAACCTGAAGGTCGTTGGTTCAAATCCAACTCCCGCAACCACCTTTCACCGCCATCGTTGGCATCAGCCCCGCTTCTGCGGGGCTTTTTGCGTTCTGGTTCAACTCGGCGAGACAGAGCTACCCGCGAGCGGCGCAGAGCGCGGCGCCGAGGAGCCCGGGTTGCGCATGAACCAGCAGGTGCACCGGCAGACCGGTCATATGCTCCTGGAAGCGCCCCTTGGCCTGGAATCGCGCGGCGAATTCCGATCTCGGGAGAAGATCCCGCAGTCTCAAGCCGAGGCCGCCGGCTATCACCACGCCATTGCTGCCATGGATTAGCGCGATATCGCCCGCCACCGATCCGAGACTTCCGCATAGTCGCATCGCGGCCGCCTCCGCGAGGCGATCGGTGCCCGACAGCGCGGCGGCCCATAGAACGCGTTCGTCGAGCTGTTCCGCCGCCAAGCCCTCGCGCTCGGCCAGCACCGCGTAGATGTCCGGAAGCGCTGGTCCGGAAACCACGCGCTCGTTGGAGACACGCGCATGACGCCGGCGAATGCGAGCGATCAGCGCATCGTCGAGGGCATCGTGGGGAGCAAAGGCCGCGTGCCCGCCCTCGCTTGCCTGCACGACGGTGGCGGCGTCCGGTCGCCGCCAGACTTGCGCAACGCCGAGACCGGTGCCCGGTCCGATCACGCTCAGCACAGTGGTGGGCGCGGAAGCTGGGCCCGCAAAGTGCTCCAGGTGCTCCTCGCCGACCGCGGCAATGGCGTGAGCGACAGCCTCGAAATCATTGATCACCGCGCAATGGTTCAGCGAAAGCATGCCGAACAGCTTGCTAGGGTCGATAGTCCAGGGGTTGTTGGTGAAGCGGATCGCGCCTTTGCCGACAGGCGCGGCAACCGCGATCGCGGCTTTCTCCGGCAGCGGCTCCGACGCGCGGCGGGCGAATTCGCGCCACGCCACTTCGAAGCTGGCGAAATCCCTGGTGGCGAGCGTGATCACTTCGCCGAGCGCGACCGCGTTGCCCTCGACCTCGGCCAAGGCAAAGCGAGCGTGGGTTCCGCCGATGTCGACCGCGATGACCTTCATCGTCCGGTGCTGCCCGCGTCCAGGCGTTGCTTGAGGAAGCTCGCCATCAGTTCGTTCGCCTCGCGGCTTTCGGGGATGTCCATGTAGGCCCAGAACGCGTGCGGCAGGCCGTCGAACACCACGAGCCGCGCGTCGACGCCGCGCTCGAGCAGGGTGCGGCCGAAGATTGCGGTCGCGCTCAGCAGGAAGTCGCGCGTGCTGCTGACCAGCAAAGTGGGCGGGAAGCCCGACACATCGCCGCGCAGAGGGGACAGCGCCGGATCGCTCGGCGCTGTGCTGCCGGAGTAGTCATGGAGTCCCTCGCCGACCGACCGCGCCTTGGCGGGGAGCGGCATCCAGCTTTCGGAGTCTCCGGCAACCGCGAGGTCGGCGGTGCCCGAGAAGAACCCGAGCGCCGCGGGCATGGGTCTCTTGCGCGCGGCCAGCGCCGCGACGAGCTCGCCGCCGAGGATCGCGCCGGCCGAAGTGCCGTAGACCGCGATCCGGTCTGCCGGGCGATCCTTTTCCAGCGCCGTGTACACCGCCAGCGCATCGTCAAGCGCGGCGGGGTAGGGATGCTCGGGCGCGAGCCGGTAGAGCACCGAAACCACCGGCACGCCGGACAGCGCGGCGATCGGGATCGTTTCGGTCAGGGATCCGGAATCGAGCTGGAAACCGCCGCCGTGCAGATTGAGCAGCACCGGCCCTTTGCCCAGCTCCGTCGTGCCCTTGGGATAGACGATCCGTACCGGGACGCCAGCGACCGTGCTTTCGGCCACCCGGACATCGTAGCGCTTCAACAACTCCGCGCCCATCGCCTGCTGCATCCCGGTGATGATCTGGCGCTGCGTTTCGAGCGGCGGCATGGGATCGGGCTGCGGCATCGCGGCCATCTGGCTCGCCAGCGCGCGGCCTTCCGGGCTCAGCGTCTCGGGCAGTGGCCAGAGCGCGATGTTGCGCTCCGAGGGCGTAGTTTGCGCCGATACCGGGCTGACACTCAAACCGGCCGCGACCGCGGCGGCGCTGATAAGTCGTCGCATGCTCATGATACCGCTTCCTCCACGATAACGGGCGCTGCAGTCTTGCGCGGCCAGGCTACTACGATTGCCAGCGCCGACAGCGCCGCCATCGCCAGGTAGGCTACCGTCACGCCGTACGACCACAGCAGCCCCGACCCAGCGGTCGTCGCCGCCAGGCCGACCCCGACCAGCACCGCGTTGAGGCCCTGCGCGGCGGCGTTGTTTCGCACCGATACGCGTTGAGCGATGACCAGCATGGTGCCTAGGATCGCTCCCGTCGAAGTGATGCTATGGAGCAGCTGAGTGGCGACCAGCACGCCCAGGCCCGGATCGCTCGCCATTACCGTCCAGCGCAGGGTGGCCGCGACCGCGGCGATGCAGATCAGTACGATCGGATCGCGACGACCGAGAACCGTCGCGCCGAACCAGAATGCGCCGATTTCCGCCACTACCGCCAACGCCTGGAGCAGCCCGATGGTGCTGGTGGAGATGCCGCGCGCGCTCCACTGGATCGCGGCGAAGCTCTGCAGCACGCCGTGGCTGCCCATGATCAGCGCCGCGGCGATCATCGCGCGCAGCAGCGTGCGGTCGCGGATCACGTCGCGCCAGCTACCTTGGGTTGCCGCGGGTTCGTGCACTACCATGCGCCGGTCGCTGGGCAGGAGCAGCGGAACCACGGTCGGAAGCAGCAATAGCACCGCGACGAGGATCGGCAGCGTCTCGATGCCGAGCTGGTCGTAGACCCAGCCGGCCGAGGCGGTGCTAAGCACCACGCCGATCGATCCCCACACCCGCATGCGCCCGAAATCCAGCTCGCGGCTGCGTGCGGCCATCGTCGCGTAGGCGTCGGTCAGGACCGGGAGCTGATCCCACACGATGGCGAACACCAGCACCACCGCGAGGCGCCCCGCATAGCCTGGCTCAGCGAGCAGCAGGGTGACGAGCGCCGCCGAGAGGACAGCGGTCACCATTATGGCGTCGCGCACCCGCCCGCGCCGGCCCGCCCAAGCGGCGAACGGTGCGACGGTCAGCAGGCGCAGGACCATCGGGATGGCGAGCAGGATTCCGATCTCGCGCGGCTCGGCACCGATGTGCTTCAGCCACAGCGGTATGAACGCAAAGAACCCGTAGTGGAGGTACAACGCGAGGTAGAGTCCGGAGGTGCCAAGGAACACGCGCCGCGCGGTAATCCCGCCCTCATGCGCCGAGCCTTGAGCGGTCGGTTCGGTCACGTGTTGCCCTGCCACTTGTAATGCTGCCTCGTCTGATTGATATCGATGCCATCGAATGGGAGATCGGGTCGATGCTGGATGCTGGAATCGCTGCCGTGCTGGGAGAACCGGCGCCGATGCCGCCGCTGACGCGCGAGCTCTTGCCGATGGTCCGCGCGGGCATGGCGGCGGCCGGGGCTGCGCTCACCGGCCCCGAACTCGCGGACGTCCGCGATCTCGACGCCGATGGCGTGCCGGTCCGGCTGTACCGGCCGAGCGACGAATCCGACCTGCCGCTGCTGGTGTTCCTGCACGGCGGAGGCTGGATGCTCGGCGATCTCGACACCCACGACGCGATGCACCGCCATCTGGCGGCGCGCGCGGGCTGCGCGGTGCTCGCGGTGGGTTATCGCCTCGCGCCCGAGCATCCCTATCCCGCGGGGCTCGACGATTCCGCGACCGCCTTCGCCTGGGCGCGGCGCGAGGCACAGGCGCTGGGCTGCGATCCGGCGCGGATCGCGCTCGGGGGCGAGAGCGCCGGCGGCAACTTCACCGCCGCGCTCGCGCTGCGCCTGCGCGACGAAGGCGGGGCACAGCCGCTGTTCCAGCTGATCATCCACCCCGTGACCGACATGGCCTTCGCCATGCCGTCGATCACCGCGGTCGAGGCCCCGGGGCTCACCCAGGATTATATCGAAGCCTGCCGCGCCTTCTATCTCGGTAAGACCGACGCCAGTCACCCCTACGTCTCGCCGCTGCGCGCGCCCTTCCATACCGGCCTCGCCCCGGCGATCATCCTGACCGCCGAGGAAGATCCGTTGCGCGATGACGGCGAATACTACGCCAGCGCGCTGGTCGCGGCGGGGGTTGAGACGCTCGCAATGCGGCTGCCCGGGCTGCCGCACGGTTTCCTGTTCCTGCCCGCCGAAATCCCCGCGGTCGGTGCTGCGTTCGACACCGTCGCCGGACTCGTCCGCCGCTACTTCGCGGGAAGCTGAGCCCCGATGGCCGGAACCAGGCAGCCCAGCGAACGGCCGACCATGGAGATGGTCGCGGCGCTCGCCGGCGTGTCCAAGATAACCGTCTCGCGCGCGCTGCGGGGCAGCGACCTCGTCCGGCCCGAAGTGCGCGAGCGCGTGGCGCAAGTGGCCAAGGACATCGGCTACCGCGTAAACGTCGCCGCGCGCAGCCTGCGCACGCGCCGGTCGCGCACGATCGCGGTGGTGATCGAGCAACTCGACCGCGGCGACCGGCCGATCGCCGACCCGCTGCTGCTGTCGCTGATCGGCGGCCTGCTCGAAGCGCTGACGCCCGCCGGCTACGCGATGATCCTGACCACGCATGAGCATTACCTCGAAGCGAGCGCGATGGGCGCCGACGGCGTGGTGATGGTCGGCGAGGGCGAGGGTGGCCAGCGCCTGGCGCAGGTCGAGGCCTTCGGGCTGCCGATGGTGGCGTGGGGCGAGCCGGTGAGCGGGGTGAAGATCCCCGTCATCGGCAGCGCCAACCACGCCGGAGGCCGGCTCGCGGCCGAGCACCTGGTGGCTATGGGCCGCAGCCGCCTCCTGTTCCTGGGCGATGATCGCCACCCCGAGGTTGCCGCGCGCCTCGCCGGGTGCCGCGAGGTGCTCGCCTCGAGCGCGGCGATGCTGGTCGGCGTGATTCCCTGCCTGTTCACCACCGAGGCGGGCGCGGCTGCGGTCGGTGAGGCGATCGAGCAGGGCATGCGGTTCGACGCCATCTTCGCGGCAAGCGATTTCATCGCGGCAGGTGCCTGCGACGAGCTCGCGGCGCGCGGAACCGATGTGCCGAGCGCGGTCGCGCTGGTCGGCTTCGACGACGCGCCGATCGCCAGCGCGCATCGCCCGGCGTTGAGCTCGATCCGGCAGGACGGCACCGCCGCCGGCCGCGCACTGGGCGAGGCGATCGTCAGCCTGGTCGAAGAGCGCGGCGACGATTTCGCCCGCCAGCTCCCGGTCGAGCTGATCGTACGCGAGAGCAGCGGCTGAAGGGGTCGCCGCCTCGCCGCTCACCGCAAGTGCCCATCGAAGAAGCGGGCCATGAGCGCGAAGGTCTCGCGCGCCTCAGGCAGCGCCACATCCATGTGGTGCGCGTGACCCACGCCGTCGAACAGCACGAATTGTGTTTCGGTCCCGGCGGCGAGCAAGCGGCGGTGCATCGTCGCGCAGGCGCTGGCGGCGAAATCGCGGCTGCCCGAGACGATCAGGCTCGGCGGGAAATGCGCGAGAACCGACGGGTGCTCGCCGGGCATGACCAGCGGGTCGGTTAGGTCGGCGGTGGCGAAATAGGGCAGAGCGTCGGCCGTCGGCGCCTCGGTAGGCGCACCGCGCGGATCGAACAAGCCCGCCGTCAGCGCCGAGTCTCCTGCGAAGGGAAGACCGGTACCGTGCAGCATTGCAATCGCTCCGGGTAACGGCTCGCCCCCGACGATCAGCGCGGCGACTGCTTGCGCGGTCAGCAAGCCGCCGGCGGAACAGCCGTAGATACCGATCGCGTCGTTATCGCGGCCGCTCAGCGCCTCGCGGTACACCGCCAGCGCATCGTCGACGGCCGCCGGGTAGGTATGCTCGGGCGCGAGGCGGTAATCGACCGCGATCACCTCGCGGCCCGTGGTCGCCGCCAGCGGCACCGCCTCAAGCAGCGCGCCCGCACCGGCGCCCCACATGAAGGCCCCGCCGTGAAGGCAGATGAGCAGGCGAGGATCGGTCACGCCGCCGGCGGGCGTGACGCGGTGAACCGCGACGCCGGCAATCTCGTCTTGGGTAATCGTCACCGCATAGGCGGCGAGTGCCTTGTCGAGCATGCGCTGGTTGAACTCGCCGTAGTGCACCCGCAGCGTCGCGAGATCGGCACCGGGCGGAGGCGCCGGCTCGGGTTGCGCGAACGCAGCTTTCGCGTTGGCACTCACCCATGGCGCGAAGGTGTGCGGATCGATCATCGCTCTCCCCGCCTGCTATCGATAGCAGGTCGCTCTCGGTGCAGAGCATACACGTCTTGGACGCGGCATCAAGGCGTCATTGACATCGATATCAATTAGGAGCATGGGGCGTGCAATGCCGCGGACACGCGGATCGACTGGGAGGGATCAGTGAAGACCTTGCGCTCCAAATTCATCGTCGCGCTCGCGCTCGGCAGCAGTGCCTGGCCGGGCGTCGCGCTGGCGCAGACCGCCGCGAACGCCGCCTCGGATCAGGCGACCAGCGCCGATACCGACTCGACCGGCCTCGGCGACATCGTCGTCACCGCCCGACGCCGCGAGGAGAACCTGCAGGACGTGCCGATCGCGGTGACCGCGTTCACGCCCGAGGTGCTCGAGCAGAAGGGCATCACCGACCGCACCTCGCTCGCCGACAACACCCCTTCGCTGTTCACCATCAACGGCGGTTACCCGCGCGAGTTCGCGTTCTTCGCACTGCGCGGCCAAGGGCCGGCCTTCGGTTCGACCCCCGGGGTGGTCAACTACTTCGCGGAAGTTCCGAACTCGGTGAACGTCGATGGCCGCGTCGGCACCTACTACGACCTTGCCAACGTGCAGGTCCTCGCCGGCCCGCAGGGCACGCTGTTCGGCAAGAACGCGACCGGCGGCAACATCCTGTTCGAGCCGGTGAAGCCGCAGAACAGTAACGGCGGCTACGTCCGCGCCGAGTACGGCAACTACAACGACCGCCGCATCGAAGGTGCGCTCAACGTCGCCATCGCCCCCGACAAGGTCATGCTGCGCGTCGCCGGCGAAGTCGGCCGCCGCGACGGGTACACCAAGGACGTCGGCCCGTTCTTCGCCGGCAAGGATTACGACAACCTCGCCTATGAGAGCTTCCGCCTCGGCCTGACGATCAAGCCGTTCGACGCGCTCGAGCTTTACACCGTGGGCCGTTACTATCACTCGGACAACAACGGCGGCTCGACCGTGCTCGCCGCGTTCAATCCGGCCGCCGGGTTCGACCTCACGCCTCTGGGTCTGCCCATCTTCCTGCCCACGCTGGCGATCTATCCCGGCATGGCGACCGCAGTGGCCGAGCAGGCCGCGCGCGGACCGCGGCAGGTGTCGTACAACCTCGACCAGTTCTCCGAGACCCGCGCGTGGCAAGTCATCAACCAGGCGACGCTCAACCTCACCGACGACATCCGCCTGCGCAACATCGTCAGCTATTCTCAGCTGAAGACGTTTTATGGCTACGATTACGACGCCACCGCGAACGCGATCTCGGGCCAGACGAGCCAGAACGACCCGGCGACGCCGAGCCTGGTGACCAACGGTCGCATTCCCACCATCGCGCCCAACATCTTCACCGAAGAACTACAGCTGCAGGGCACCGTGTTCGACCGCGCGCTGACTTTCGCGGTCGGCGGCTACCTCGACCATCAGGGCTGGGACGGCCCGGCGGGCATTGCCGAGTACACCTTCTTCCCGTTCGGTTCGAACCTGCTCGGGACGCCGGTGCCGACGGTATCGGCGATCTTCGAGCAGCGCGCCAGCAGCCGCGCGGTTTTCGGCCAGGCAACCGTCGATTTCGGCCGCTTCGCCCCGGCGCTCGAAGGCCTCAGCGTGACCGGCGGCCTGCGCTACACCTGGGAAAAGGCCTTCACCTCCCAAATCATCATTGCTCCGCCCGAAGTGACGGGCACCGCCAAGTTCGATTACCCGAGCTACACCGCGA
>JAEWKG010000323.1 GCA_023386135.1 Pseudomonadota bacterium
AGGCGGCGACCCGCTGGGTGGCCGGCGATCCGCAAGAGCTGGGCCGCCAGGCGACCGGCCTCATCACCACCGGCGACAGCGCGGGCGGCAACCTCTCCATCGTCATCGCGCAGGCGCTGTCGGACAAGGCGGCGGCGGTGCCGGTGATCCTGCAGGCGCCGATCTATCCGATCGCCAGCCCGGTGGAGGAGACGACCAGCTACAAGAGCTTTGCGGACGGCTTCCTGCTGACCGCGCGGACGATGGGGTTCTTCTCGGACAGCTACGCCGCCGATCCGAACGACAAGCGCAACTACCCGATCCTGCACGACAACCACGCGGCGAGCCCGCCGACCGTGCTGATCACCGCCGGCCTCGATCCCTTGCGCGATTCGGGCCGCGAGTACGCCGCGCACCTGATCCAGCACGGGGTGGACGTGATCTACCTGGAGGCGCGCGGCAACGTCCACGGCTTCATCACCATCCGCAAGGCGGTGCCGAGCGCGCAGGGCGACGTCGAAGCGTTCATCGCGGCGGTGAAGCTGATGCTGGCGCGACATTCGGCATGATGCCGACCGAATACCGCCCCTGCGTGGGCGTGATGCTGGTCAACGCCGAGGGCAAGGCATTCGTCGGCAAGCGGATCGACAACAAGGAAGGCGACTGGTGGCAGATGCCCCAGGGCGGCGTCGATCCGGGCGAGGACCTCGCCGACGCCGCGCTGCGCGAGTTGAACGAGGAAACCGGGCTGACGCCGGAGAAGGTGTCGCTGATTGGCCGGCTCGAGGAGCCGATGCGCTACGATCTACCCAAGGAGCTCATCGGCACGCTGTGGGGCGGGAAGTATCGCGGGCAGGAGCAGGTCTGGTTCTTGGCGCGGCTCGCCGGAAACGACGAAGACATCCGCCTCGACGCGCACGAAACGCCCGAGTTCTGCGAGTACCGCTGGGTCGATCCGGAGCAGCTTCCTGAGCTGATCGTGCCGTTCAAGAAGCGCGTTTATCGCGCGGTGCTCTATGGGTTCAGGGACCTAGTCTAGGCCAAGCGGCGAAGCAGTAGGCCAACAAGAACGCCTAGTTCTTCTGGGTCACCACCGCATCGGGCATCACCGCCTCGGCGGTGAGCACGCGCTGTTGCGGACCCCTGGCGATCGCCGCGGCAAGCTGCGCGGTCTCGGGGCACTTGTCTCCGCACATCGATTGCAGCTTGGCGAGATTGCGGCGTGCCTTCTCGACCGCGCCCTTCTCGACCAGCGCGGCGCCCTCGCCCGACAGCGCGGTGAGGTTGTCAGGCTCGCGGTCCAGCGCGAGCCGGTAATAGCGGATCGCCTTGCCCTGCAGGCCATTGACCCGCGCGGCTTCAGCCAGGTCGAGATAAATCGCGGTTGCCGCCGGATCGACCGTCAGCGCCGCCTCGAACGCGTCCACCGCCTGCTCGCCCTGCCCCGAGGCGAGCGCCGCGCGGCCTTGCGCCACGAGGGCGGCGGCACGCGGGTCGATCACATGGTCATCGCTTTGTCCGACGCTGGCGGTCACCGCGAAGATGGCTGCAAGAGCGGCGGCAGGGGCGGCAAAACGCATCAGCAACTCCTTAAGTCGGGCACTGGGGGGCCGAGACGAGCGGGTTCGGGCAGCCTCGGCCATACGCCCCATCGTTAACACGGGCGAGATAGACGCGCGATGAAAAAGCCGTCCGTGCCGTCGTGAAACGGCGACAGGCGCCAGCCTTTCCCGCGCGCGCGGCCAAGCGGGAGATCGATCGGGCCGGCCGACCATTCGCGATGGCGCGCGAGGAAGGCATCGACTTGATCGGCGCCCTCGGCATCGAGCAGCGAGCAGGTGACGAAGGTGAGCCGTCCGCCGGGCCTTACCAGCTCGGCGGCGATGTCGAGCAGGCGCGCCTGGATGTCCGCAAACCGCGCCAGTCGCTCAGGCGTGAGCCGCCAGCGCGCCTCGGGATTACGACGCCAGGTCCCGGTCCCCGAGCATGGCGCATCGACCAGCACCGCATCCGCCGCACCGCGCAAGCCGGCCAGCATTTCAAGCTCTTGCCGGGGATTGATGAGACGCACCTCGATCATCCCTGCCCCTGCCCGCTCGGCCCGCGGCGCGAGCCGCGAGAGGCGGGTGCGGTCGGTGTCGGCAGCAATGAGCGTGCCGCGGTTGTCCATCGCCGCCGCCAGCGCGAGCGTCTTGCCCCCAGCCCCCGCGCACAGGTCGATCACCGTCTCGCCCGGCTGCGCGCCGACCGCGAGGCAGGCGAGCTGGGAGCCCGTGTCCTGCACCTCGATCCGGCCGTCGCGGAACTCCTCCCACGTCTCGACCGGCGCGGCGCTTTCGACCCGAAGGCCCTGCGGGGCCTCGGTAGACTTGACCGGAACGGGCAGATCGATCGTGGAGCGGTCGGCCTTGAGGGTGTTGACCCGCAGATCGAGCGGCGCGCGTTCCAGCAGCGCGTTGGCTTCCGCATCCGAAATGCCAGACGCAGCGAGTTCGGCGACCAGCCACTCCGGCGCAATTCCGGCTTCTGCCGGCGCTTCGTCCGGTTCGACGGGAGCAGGCCCGTGCGTCGAGCCATCGAACAGCGGTGCAAGCGATGGATCGTCAGCCACCAGCCGCAGCATCGCCGCGCGCCCGTTCGCCGGCACCGGCCCACACGCGCGGATCGCGCGATAGAGCAGCTCGCGCACCGCGCGGCGATCCTTCGAACCAGCGTAGCGGCGCGTGCGGAAGTAGTCCGACACCAGGCGATCCGCCGGCGCGCCATCACCCTGCGCCGCGGCAATCACCGCGTCGAGCAGCTCGATCGCCGCCTGGACCCGCGCCGCGGGGGTCATCGGCTCATCACCTTGTAGGGTAGTTCGGCGCCTCGCGGGTGATCGCGACGTCGTGGACGTGGCTCTCGGCGAGGCCCGCGCCGGTGATCCGCACGAACCGCGCCTTCTCGCGCAGTTCCTCGAGCGTCGCCGAGCCGGTGTAGCCCATCGCGGCCTTGATCCCCCCGACCAGCTGATGAACCACGTCCTTGGCGAGGCCCTTGTACGGCACCTGCCCCTCGATACCCTCGGGCACCAGCTTGAGCGCCGAAACGTCCTGCTGGAAGTACCGGTCGGCAGAACCCCGCGCCATCGCCCCGACGCTGCCCATGCCGCGGTATGACTTGTAGCTGCGCCCTTGGTAGAGGAACGTCTCTCCGGGGCTTTCGGCAGTTCCCGCGAGCATCGAGCCGATCATGATGCTCGACGCGCCAGCCGCCAGCGCCTTGGCCGCATCGCCGCTGGTCCGCAGGCCGCCATCGGCGATCACCGGCACGCCCGACTTCGCGCCCTCTTCCGCGCATTCGAGCACCGCGGTCAGCTGTGGCACGCCGACGCCCGCGACCACGCGCGTGGTACAGATAGAGCCCGGGCCGATGCCGACCTTCACCGCGTCGGCACCGGCGTCGATGAGCGCGCGGGTCGCTTCGGCGGTTGCGACGTTGCCGGCGATGATGCGCACCGAGTTGGACAGGGTCTTGGCCCTTTCCACTGCCCTTGCAACGTCCTTGTTATGGCCGTGCGCGGTGTCGATG